>JBBSES010000724.1:0-2275 GCA_038239465.1 Gemmatales bacterium | reverse complement strand
GGGCCGGACGGCGCCCTGTACGTCGCCGACTTCTACAACCGGATCATCGGCCATTACGAAGTGCCGCTGACGCATCCGGGCCGCGACCGCGAGCGCGGCCGCATCTGGCGCATTTACTACAAGGGGATCGACAAGGAACCGGCCCCGCGCCCGGCGATGCCCCGCGCCGATTGGGGTAAGGCGACGGTCACCGAACTGGTGAGCGACCTCGGCCATGCCAATCTCGTCGTCCGTACCACGGCCACCAATCAACTAGTGGAACGCGGCGGCGACGAGGGCGTCAAGGCGCTGCGAGAGTTGCTGGCCAAGGACTCGAAGCCGGCGCAGCGGATGCACGGCTTATGGGCGCTGGAACGCACAGGCCAACTTGAGCCATCGGTCCTCGAAGCGGCCTTGAAGGACAGGGAGAATGGCGTTCGCGTCCATGCTCTGCGCGTGCTGGCCGAGCGCAAGGAACTGCCGGCCCCACAGCGCGAATGGCTGTTGAACGGGCTGAAGGATAGCGATGCCCTGGCGCGTCGCGCCGCCGCCGACGCCCTGGGCCGGCATCCTTCCGTCGAAAACGTGCGGCCATTGCTCGATCTGCGCCACGCCGTTCCCGCCGACGACACGCACTTGTTGCACGTCGTCCGCATGGCCTTGCGCGATCAACTGCGGGCGGACGAAACCTGGAAGAACCTGCCGAAGCTCACGGAGGCCGACGCCCGCGCCATCGCCGACGTGGCCCCCGGCGTGCCCTCGGCGGCGGCGGCGGCTTACCTCTTGCAACACATGCAACAACTGCCGGAGACGGGCGAACGCTTGACGCGCTACGTCCATCACGTCGCCTATCGCGGAGCGGCGACGGATGTACCGGCTTTGCTCGCTTTCGCTCGCAAGCAAAAGCCGGACGATTTGCGGCAACAGGCGGCTTTGCTCGGAGCGGTTCAAAAGGCGACCCAGCTGCGCGGCGGCAAGCCTTTGGACGAGACGCGCGCCTGGGCCGAGGAAATCGCCGGCAAGCTGTTGTCGCACAAAGACGCGGGACTGGTGCGCGTCGGCATCGACCTGGCCAAAGACCAGAAGCTAACCAGCGCCGAGCCGACCTTGGCCGAGGTGGTGGGCCGCGCCGACGTGCCCGAGGAGACGCGCCGCCTCGCGGTTAGCTCGCTGACCGCCATTAGCGGAGCCAAGCAGCTGCCGTTGCTGGGCAAACTGCTCGTCGATGCCAGCGCCCCGGCCGGCCTGCGTGACCACATCGCCGCGGTCCTCGCCGGCCTCAATCAGCCGGAAACGCGCGCGGCCCTGCTCGCCGCATTGCCGACTTCGCCAGCGCGGTTGCAGAGCGCCATCGCTTCCGGGCTAGCGGGCACGCCGCAAGGGGCCGACCAGCTGCTCGATGCCGTCACCGCAGGCAAGGCGTCGGCCCGTCTGCTCCTGGAAAAGCCGGTCGAAATCCGATTAGCGCAGAGCAAGGTGCCGATGCTCAAGGAGCGCGTCGCCAAGCTGACGGCCGGGATGCCCGCCGTCGATCAAAAATTGCAAGACCTGATGAATCGGCGCCGAGAAGGATTCGCCAAGGCGAAGCCGGATGCCGAGGTCGGCGCCAAGATCTTCGAGAAACACTGCGCCGCCTGCCATCAGATCGCCAACAAGGGCGCCAAGATCGGCCCCCAGCTGGACGGCGTCGGCATTCGCGGCCTGGAGCGACTGCTCGAAGACGTGATCGACCCGAATCGCAACGTCGATCAGGCGTTTCGCTCCACGACGTTGGAGTTGAACAACGGTCAGGTCATCAGCGGCCTGGTGCTGCGCGAGGAGGGCGAGGTACTCGTCCTCGCCGATCCGCAGGGGAAAGAAGTGCGCGTCGAGAAGAAGATGATCGCGGAGAAGATCGTGTCGCAGCTATCGCCGATGCCGGCGAACCTGGCGGACCAGATCGCGGAGGCGGATTTCCATCATCTGATGGCGTTTTTGCTGGCGCAACGACCCGCGGGGAAATAGTGAACACGCGCGGTATATATTGCCAACGGCGCGTGCATTGAAAAGTATAGAACATTATGTATTTACCCCGAAGGGGTTAGATCACATAGCCCAGGGTTGCCGCGCAGCGGCTACCCTGGGTAACAAGACACCCCAGCGCCCAACGCTGAAAGCGTTGCATAGGCCACGTTTCGCGGGACCATCGAAGCGGGCTTGGGCCGTCATGCAACCCCTTCAGGGTCGGTGCGTGGTTGTGGTCGTGACCCAGGGTAGCTGCTGCGCGGCAACCCTGGGCTATGTGATCCAACCCCTT
>JBBSES010000723.1:0-2305 GCA_038239465.1 Gemmatales bacterium | reverse complement strand
CGACGCCTACTTCCGCGGGCAGGTCGCCGCCATCGAGCGCGAAAGCTTGACCAATCTTTCGACCAAGGCCGATTGGGAGAAGCGGCGGCCCGAGTTGCGCCGGCAGTTATTAGAGATGATGGGCTTGTGGCCCCTGCCGCCGCGCACCGATCTGAAGGCGATCGTCACCGGCACCGTCGATGCCGATACCTTTCGCGTCGAAAAGCTGCATTTCCAGTCGAGTCCGGGGTTGTACGTCACCGCCAATCTTTACGTCCCGAAGAAAGCGGCGACTCCCGCGCCAGCAATCCTCTACGTATGCGGCCACTCCAATACGGTCATCGATAAAGTCTCTTACGGCAGCAAGGTAAGCTTTCAGGGCCACGCCGCCTGGTACGCGGCCAACGGTTACGTTTGCCTGGTGCTGGACACTTTGCAGCTGGGCGAACTGCCGGGACTGCACCACGGCACGCACCACTTGAATCTCTGGGACTGGCAGACCCTGGGATACACGCCCGCAGGCATCGAATGTTGGAACGCCATGCGTGCCCTGGATTACCTGGAAACGCGCAAGGAGGTGGACCCGAAGCGCATCGGCGTCACCGGCCGCTCCGGCGGCGGCGCTACCAGCTGGTGGCTCATGGCCGCCGATGACCGGCCCCACTGCGCCGTCCCGGTCGCGGGCATCGCGGACCTATCCGCCCACTGCTGCGAAGGCGTGGCCACGCGCTTTCGCCAGGGCGTCATCGGCGGCCATTGCGATTGCATGTACTTCGTCAACACCTATCGCTGGGATTTCCCCACCGTCGCCGCCCTGTGCGCGCCGCGGCCGCTGTTGGTTGCCAACAGCGATAACGATGTGATCTTTCCTCAGCCCGGCGTGCGCCGCGTCGTCGAGAAAACGCGGGCCGTGTACGACCTCTACGGAGCGAAAGACAAATTCGCGTTTCTGGAAACGACGGGCGGCCACGTCGATACGCCGCAACTACGCCACGGCGCCTACGCCTGGATGAACCGTTGGCTCAAGCACGACGCGGCGGAAGTTACTGAGGTGAAGCCGCCGCCGTTCACGCCTCAACAACTCAAGGTATTGGCGCGTGCGCCGGACGACGCGGTCAACGCCGCGATTCACGAATCGTTTATTCGGCCGGCGCGTACCGAGATGCCGCGCGTCCCGGAGGTGGCCCGCGAATGGTGGAAGGGCAAGAGCGCCGAATGGAAGCAGACGCTGGCCGACAAGGTCTTTCCGGGTTGGCCGGCCAAGGCGCCGCCTTTGAACGTCAAGCCCGTGGCTGAGGTGGTGAGCGACGGCCTCAGGCTTCGGGCGTTCGATTTCACCAGCGAAGCCAACGTGGATTTGCGCGTCTGGCTGCTGACCGCGGACAAGGTGGACAAGCCGACGCTCGTCGTCCTCCATGCTCTCGACGAAAAGGGATTTGAGGAGTTAGCCCGCGATATGGGGCCAACGTTCAAGGACAGCTTGCAGCTGACAGCCGAGGCAAAGCGCGACGACGCCAAGTTCGACCTGAATCGCCGAGTGCTGGAAAAGCAGAAGTGGGGTTTCGCCTACCTGGCGCCGCGCGGCATCGGGCCGACGCGCTGGGACGAGCCGGATACCCACATTCGCCGCCGCTTCGCGCTTCTCGGACAAACGCTCGATGGCCAGCGCGTGTGGGACACGCGCCGCGCGCTCGCGGTGTTACGAGAGACTCCGGACCTCAAAGAGGTGCCGCTGTGGCTGCAAGGCAAGGGCACGATGGCTGGCGTCGCGCTCTACGCGGCAATCTTCGAACCAGATGTGGCCCGCCTCGACCTGTGGCATCCGCCCGCGTCGCACGCCGAGGGCCCGATCTTTTTGAACGTCCGCCGTCATCTCGACATGCCGCAGGCAATGGCGCTGGCTTTTCTTAGGCAAATACGGGTGTACGTGAAGGACGACGCCGAGGCCAAGCGCTGGGAGTGGCCGTTGGAACTGCAACGCTCGTTGGGACACGAGGCCCTAAAAATCCGCAAGGTGCCCGATTGAACGCGCCGGCGCGCGACATATCATGCCCTCAGAGACGAACTCCTTGGCCTTATCGCTAGTCAAAGGGAGCAGCCCCATGTCGGACGAAAACAATCCGCCGCAGTTCACGCCGACGCCGCCGGCCGCGACGCAACCGCCGCAACAGCAGCAATTCCCCGTGGACACCAGCAACCTGTCCACGGTCTATGCCAATTTCTGCCGCGTGACCGGCACGCCGGAGGAGTTAGTCCTCGACTTCGGCCTGAACACGCAGATGACGCCGCAACCGACCGAACCGCTGCGCTTGACGCACCGGCTCGT
>JBBSES010000722.1:0-2314 GCA_038239465.1 Gemmatales bacterium | reverse complement strand
GTTTGTTTCAAGAATTGCACTTGACGCCAACCCAGCAAAAGATGGCCGGCGAACTGCTGCGCGAGATCGTCAACCGCGTGCAATTCCTCGTCGATGTCGGCCTCGAATATCTGACGCTCAATCGCCAGGCGCCGACGCTCTCGGGCGGCGAGTCGCAGCGCATCCGTCTCGCCAGCCAGATCGGCAGCGGCTTGACCGGCGTGTTGTACGTCCTCGATGAACCGACCATTGGCCTGCATCCGCGCGACAATCGCCGGCTCCTCAAAGCGCTCAACAATCTGCGCGACCTGGGCAACACGATGATCCTGGTCGAGCACGACCGCGAGGTGATCGCCGCCGCCGACTACCTGCTCGACTTCGGCCCCGGAGCGGGCGACCACGGCGGCGAAATCACCGCGCGCGGCACGCCGAAGCAGGTGCAGCGCGTCAAGACCTCGCTGACCGGGCAATATTTGTCGGGCAAGAAAGCGATCGCCGTTCCTACGAATCGCCGCACCACGGCTTGCCGTTTCGCGCAGGCGGCGCTCACCGTGCATGGCGCCCGTCACCACAACTTAAAGAACATTACCGTAAGCTTCCCCCTCGGCGCCTTCATCGCCGTCACCGGCGTCAGCGGCTCGGGGAAGAGTTCGCTCGTCAACGAAGTATTATATAACACCCTCGCCCGGCGCTTGCATCGGGCACGCACTACCGGAGCGGCGCACGACGATATCACCGGCGTCGAGAATATCGATAAGGTCATCAGCGTCGATCAAGATCCCATCGGCAACTCGCCCAGCTCCAATCCGGCCACGTATACCGGCGTCTTCGATCTCATTCGTCAACTGTTCGCCCAATTGCCCGAGGCGAAGGTGCGCGGTTATCATCCACGGCGCTTTAGCTTCAACAAACCGGGCGGCCGTTGCGAGGCGTGCGAGGGCAACGGCCAAAAGATGATCGAAATGCACTTCTTGCCCGATGTCTGGGTCGAGTGCGACGTTTGCCACGGCAGCCGTTATAACCCCGAGACCTTGGCCGTCCGCTACAAGGGCAAGTCGATCGCCGATGTCCTCCAGATGCGCATTAGCGAGGCGTTGGAACTCTTCGGCAACGTACCGAAGATTCGCCAAGTGCTGCGGACGTTGGCCCCCGTCGGGCGCGCTTAAATGGCTTTGGGGCAGCCCGCGCCCACGCTCTCCGGCGGCGAGGCGCAACGCGTCAAGCTGGCCGCCGAGCTGAGCCGCCCCAGCACCGGCCGAACGCTCTATCTCCTGGACGAACCGACGACGGGACTGCACTTCGACGACATTCACAAGCTTCTTGAAGTCCTGAATCGTCTGGTCGATCTCGGCAATACGGTCATCGTGGTTGAACACAACCTCGACGTCATCAAGACGGCCGACTGGGTCATCGACCTTGGGCCGGAAGCAGGCGACGCCGGGGGCTTTATCGTAGCTCAGGGTACTCCAGAAGAGAGTGTCTCGTTTAGCCGCGACCCGAAGGGGAGCGTGCCGCGGTCCTACACCGCGGAAATGCTGGCCGACATCCTTGAAGCCGGGCCACATCAAGAACGCCCTCACTACGACTCCGAGGCCGCCGCGGCGCCGCAAGAAGGCGACGTGCCGCTGGAAGCCATCGGCCGCGACGCGCGCATGCCCTGGGAAGCCGACGGCCGGCGTTGGCATACCGCCGAGCGCGTCACCACGCACGGCAAATCGTGTCGCTGGGACGGCACTATCCTCGCCTGGCTCGACGAACGCATCCACGAAGCGGGCGATTTCAGCGACACTAACTGGGAGCATCGCACCACCGTCGAGATCGCGGCGCCGACCCGCAGCCACGGCTGGTTCTTTCACGCCCATACCGGCATGGAGCGCAACGTCCGCCTGGTATTCCGCGTTGGCCGCAATGCCTTCAAGAAGACCGACCTGGCCAACCGGCTCGATATCCGGCCTTTGAATGAATTGGAAGGGCTGCAAGTTTACGGCGACGAGGATCGCGTGCAGGTCGCCAACCGTCGCGGCCCGTGGCAAGAGGTGACCATCCTTGCCCATCAGTTGAGCGATATCGATACGCCCGCCTTCCGCGAATTCCTCACGCAAGCGGTGACGGCCTTTCACGCCAATCTGAAGCGCCTTAAAACCAAGCCGGAAGACGTGATGCCCTGGAAGGTCAACGGCGAGCGCTGGCACCTGGGCGACAAGGGATTTCCACCGGGCAAGACCGTGAAATGGGACCGCGCCCTCTTGCAACGCTTGATCGATCTGGTGCGCCAAGTGGAGCCGAAGATCGAAGTGACCTGGGACGTGCGCGACGCCATTACCTTCCGCGTGCC
>JBBSES010000721.1:0-2324 GCA_038239465.1 Gemmatales bacterium | reverse complement strand
CTAACGCGACCCTCGGTTCTCGGGGCGCTAACGCGACCCTCGGTTCTCGGGGCGCTAACGCGACCCTCGGTTCTCGGGGCGCTAACGCGACCCCGCTCGCCATCAAACGTCCAACTCCTCCGCGACCGCCAGCGCCGCTGAGTCCATGATGAAGCGATACCGATGCGCCGCCTCCTTGCCGAGAAGTTCGACGAACATCTGATCCGCTTCCAAACTCGATTCGATGCTGACGCGCAGCAGAGAGCGCGTGCGTATGTTCAGCGTCGTGTCGGCCAGTTCCTTGGCCATCATCTCGCCGAGGCCTTTGAAGCGGCCAATCTGCGGCTTCGAGTTGGCCCGCAAGCCGGCGAGTATCTCCTCCTTGTGGGCGTCGTCGCGCGCCCACAGCGTCTCTTTGCCCACGTCGATGCGATAGAGCGGCGGTTGCGCCAGGTAGACGTGCCCCTTGCGGATCAAGTCGGTCATGTGGCGAAACAGGAACGTCAACAACAGCGTGCTGATGTGATGGCCGTCGGCGTCGGCGTCCATGAGGAGAATGATCTTGCCGTAGCGCAGGCCGCCCAGGTCGAATTTATCGCCCGCGCCGGTGCCGACAGCTGTCACCAAGTCGTTTAACTCCGCGTTGGCCATGACGCGACTGAGCGCCAAGCCTTCGCTATTGAGGATCTTGCCACGCAGGGGCAGCACGGCTTGCGTGCGGTTGTCGCGGCCCTGCTTGGCCGAGCCGCCGGCCGACTCGCCTTCGACGATGAACAACTCCGATTCATCGAGATTGGTGGACTTGCAATCGGCCAGCTTGCCGGGAAGGTTCAGACGCCGTTGCGTCGGCGACTTGCGCTTGACCTCGCTGGCGGCTTCGCGCGACGCCAATCGCGCCTTGGCCGAGAGAATGATGCGCCCCACGATGGCGTCCGCCGCCGTCCGATTGGCATTGAGCCACGCTTCCAGAGCGGGCCGCACGAAGTTATCGACCGTCGCCGTCATCTCCGTGTTGTTCAATTTTTCCTTGGTCTGCCCCTGAAACTCTGGATTGCGCACGAACACCGATAGGATGCCGACCATGCCCTCGCGGATGTCTTCGGCGCTGATTTCCAGCCCCTTGATCTTGATCTCGTGGGTGGCGATGAAATTGCGGATGGCCTTGGCGACTGCTCCCTTGAAGCCGTTCTCGTGGGTGCCGCCCGCCGCGGTACGGATGCCGTTGACGTAGGAACGCAGCACTTCGTCGGTCGATTCGGTCCACTGCAGGGCGACTTCCATTTTCTCGCCGTTGTCGCGGACGACCGTGAACGGCGCCTCGGTGACGGCCGCCTTTTGCCCTTCGGTGACGAGCTTGCCCAGGAACTCGGGAATGCCGCCCGGATGGCTTAACTCCAGCGTTTCCTTCGTGACCTCGTTCTTTAAGGTGATCTTCAAGCCGCTGTGGATGTAGGCCATGTCCTCGAGGTGGGCGCGGATGAGCGACGGATCGAAGTGCGTCGTCTTGAAAATCTCCGGGTCCGGCTCGAAGTAGATGGTCGTACCGTGCCCGCGGAACGGCCCGAGTTTCTCCAGGTCGCCCGCCGCCCGGCCGCGCTTGAAGGTCTGCTGCCACTCGAAGCCGTCGCGCCGAATCGTGGCAATTAGCTTGCGCGACAGAGCGTTGACCACCGACGAGCCGACGCCGTGCAAGCCGCCGGAATGGATGTAATTGTCCCCCTCGCCGAATTTGGCCCCGGAATGCAGCGTCGTCAGGATCAATTCCAGGGCCGGTTTCTTGTGGCGCGGATGCATGTCCACGGGGATGCCGCGGCCATTGTCCTGCACGCTGACGGCGTCGCCGTTCTTGTGCAGCGTGACGACGACGGTATCGCCAAAGCCGTTCAAGTATTCATCGACGGCGTTATCGACGATCTCCCAGACGAGGTGGTGCAGTCCCTTGCCGTCCACGCCGCCGATGTACATCGAGGGCCGTTTGCGCACCGGCTCGAGGCCTTCGAGAACGGTGATGTCCTTGGCGCTGTAAGTGGAAGCGGTACTCATGCGTTCGTTGTGGGGTCCAGAGAAATCGTCGTCAACGGTCGATCCAGCAAGCGTAGCGATTTCGCGCCGGGCGCTCCAGGTACGTTAGCGGCGCGAAGATCGGTTTACGTTTCGCGTACTCCGCGCGAAACGGCAAGCCACGCGCCATTTGCCCTTGATCCATCGCACATCGATTTGTGACGATAACTATTGTCGGCCGGAGAACATGGGCCGACGAGTTTGTCAGGCACGGTACCTTGTCCGCCGTGCCGCTTCCCTGGCGATGTCGTTCGCAGTGACGACTTAGTATCGGTGGCCGCCCG
>JBBSES010000720.1:0-2328 GCA_038239465.1 Gemmatales bacterium | reverse complement strand
TAATCGCCACGCCAGCGCCGAATGCCGTTGCGACGTATCCTGCTTGCCCACCGCCGTCGCCAATGCCTTGCGGCTGCCCACCAAGACTACCAGCTTCTTGCCGCGCGTGATGCCCGTATAGAGCAGGTTGCGCTGCAGCATCACGTAATGCTGCGTGTGCAACGGAATGATGACCGCCGCATACTCGCTCCCCTGGCTCTTGTGGATCGACAGGGCATACGCCAACGCCAGTTCGTCCAGTTCGCCGAACTCGTAGACGACGGGCCGGCCCTCGAACGCGACGGTCATCTCCTGCTCGTCGGCGTCGATGGCGGCCACGCGGCCGATGTCGCCGTTGAAGACTTCCTTCTGATAGTCGTTGACCGTTTGCAAGACCTTGTCGCCAACGCGGAAGGTCCAGCCGTAACGCTGCACCTCGACGCCCGACGGGTTGGGGTTCAGCACCTCTTGCAAGCGCCCGTTGAGGGCGCGCGTGCCCAGTTCCGAGCGGTTCATCGGCGTCAGCACCTGCACGTCGCGCAATGGGTCGAGGCCAAAGCGCGCGGGGATGCGTTCACGCATCAACGTGACGATCCGGTCGATGATGGCGGTCGGTTCGTCGGCCTGGATGAAGAAGAAATCGCCCTGGCCGGCCGGCGCCGACTCGGGCAATTCCCCCTGGTTGACGCGATGGGCGGCGCGCACGATATGGCTCTGCCCCGCCTGGCGGAAGATCTCCGTCAAGCGCACCACCGGCACGACCTTCGACTGAATCACGTCGGCCAGCACCGTGCCCGGCCCGACCGATGGCAACTGATCGCGGTCGCCGACGAGGATCAGGCACGCCCCCGGATGCACGGCGCGCAGCAGCTGATTCATGAGAACCATGTCCACCATCGACATCTCATCGACGACGAGCAGGTCGTAGTCGAGCGGTTCTTCTCGATTGTGCTTGAAGCCGCCATTGGCTGGATCGAATTCCAGCAGCCGATGGATGGTCCGGGCTTCGCGCCCCGTCGTTTCGCCGAGGCGCTTGGCGGCGCGGCCTGTCGGAGCGCACAGGGCGCAGGTCATTCCCTTGGCGGTGAAGATTTCCAGGATGCCGCGCACGATGGTGGTCTTGCCGACGCCGGGGCCGCCGGTGATGACCAGCACCTTGCTCGTGGTGGCCTGGCGGATGGCGTCGCGCTGCGTCGGCGCCAGTTCCAGATTCATCTTCTTTTCGACCCATTCGAGGGCCGCGTCGATCTTGAGGGCGGGCAACGGATGCGGCCCTTGCGCCAGGCTCCGCAGCGCCCGCGCGACACCGAGTTCCGCCATGAACAGCGGCTTGAGATAGAGCCACGGGCCGCCATCGAGCGTGTCGCCCGGCGTGTCGCGGACCACGTCGCCGCCGCCGCGTTCGTGTTCGATGGCGGCGGCGACGATGCCGGGGTCCATTTGCGTCAGCGCCGCCGTGCGTTCGACGACGCCGGCCTCGGGAAAGCCCACGTGTCCTTCCTGGCTTAACTGTTGCAGGACGAAGCGCACCGCCGCGCGAGCGCGCAGGGGTGAATCACGGCCAATGCCCAATCTTCCCGCCAGTTCGTCGGCCGTCTGAAAGCCGACGCCCCAGATGTCGGTCGCCAGTCGATAGGGATTGGCGCGGACCTGATCGACGGCGTTTTCGCCATAGGTCTTGTAGATGCGCACGGCCCGCGCGGTGCCGATGCCGTTGGACTGCAAGAAGGCCATGATGCGGCTGACCGCTTTTTGCTGTTGCCAGCTTTCGCGGATGCGCTGCACGCGCTTGCTGCCAATGCCCTTGATTTCCAAAAGAAACGTGGGGCTGGCGTCGATGACTTCGAGCGTGCGTTCGCCGAACGTCTCGACGATGCGCCGGGCGAAGTGAGGGCCGATGCCTTTGACCAATCCCGAGCCGAGGTACTTGATGATCCCCTCGGGCGTATGCGGCGGCGTGGCCCGAATATGCTCGGCCTTGAACTGCAAGCCGTGGTCGCGGTCCTGCGCCCAGACGCCGTCGGCCTCGACGTACTCGCCCGCCACCGCGGTGGGCAGATGGCCGACGACCGTTATCAGGCCGCGCCGCCCCGAGGTGGCCAGGACGCGCAGCACCGCGAACCCGTTTTCCGGGTTGTGGAAGGTGACATGTTCAATGGTGCCGGAGAGGGACTCGGCCATAGGTGCATTCTAGCGGCGGGAGGGCGGGGGACGAAACATGGTAGTTTCGCGTTGGGGGGGGGGGGGGGGGGGGGGGGGCCGGGGGGGGGTGGGGGGGGGCGCCCGGGGGGGGGGGCCCCCCCCCCCCCCCGGCGCGGGGGGGGGGCGGGCCGCCCCCGCGCCGGGGGT
>JBBSES010000719.1:0-2330 GCA_038239465.1 Gemmatales bacterium | reverse complement strand
GTCGTAGTTCGGCGGCACGAAGAGGTCGTAGGCCTGCTTGGTCGAGTCGTAGTCGCCGAGCCAGTCGGCCGGCGGCTTGTCGAGGCTGGTGTTCGACACGGCAAAGGACCAGTCGAGGCGCGTCGGCTTCTCGACCTTGATTTTGGTTTGGTAGCCCTTGACTACGTCGGCGGCGTGGACCTCGGCCCCGATAAATAACAAGCCGAGCAGCGCGGCGTATCGAGTGGCGATCATCGTTGCGTCTCCTAAAGCCGTCCGCGCGGGACGGAATGAGTGATCTCCGAGAATTGTCGCAGCGCGGGAGGCGCGAGGGAACCGTGAATCCGAAACGAGATAGGCGAAGCACGCCCGCGGGGCAGCATCGGCCCGTGCTGTTGGACGAGGTGCTAGCGGTCCTGGTTCCGCGTTCCGGCGCCGTGGCCGTGGACTGCACCATCGGCTGGGCGGGCCACGCTTGCGAACTCCTGCGCCGCGTCTTGCCCGACGGCAAACTCATCGGCTTCGACCTCGACGGCGACCACCTGCCGCGCGCCCGCGAACGCTTGCTCGAGGTCGGCAGCGCCTTCGCGCTGCACCACGGCAACTTCGCGGGGCTGGCGACGATCCTCGCCGCCGAGGGAGTCGAGCAAGCCGATATGATTCTCGCCGATCTCGGCATGTCGAGCATGCAGGTGGACGACGATGGCCGAGGCTTTTCCTACGTCCGCGATGGCCCGCTCGACATGCGCATGGACCGAAGTCGTGGCCGTTCCGCCGCGGACTTATTGACGACGATCGGCGTCGATGAACTGGCGCAAGCCCTGCGCGACTTCGGTGACGAGCCAGAAGCGGAGCGCGTCGCCGCCGCCATCATCGCCGCGCGGCAAGTGACATCGTTATCGCGCACCGGCGACCTCGCCCGCGTCGTCCAGCAGGCGACCACGGGCGACAAACCCTGGCGCCTGCGCGCGGCGCCGGGACGCTGGACGATTCACCCGGCGGCGCGGACGTTTCAGGCGCTGCGCATCCTGGTCAACCGCGAACTGGCGAACTTGCAACAGCTGCTGAGGATATTGCCCGCGTGCCTGCGTCGGGGCGGTCGAGCGGCGATCGTCAGTTTTCACAGCGGCGAGGATCGACTCGTGAAGGCATCTTTCCGCGATGGGTTGCGCTCGGGCATCTATGCCAGAGTGAGCGAGGAACCGCTGCGGGCGAACTACGCGGAACGGTACGACAATCCGCGGGCGCGGTCGGCGAAACTGCGTTGGGCGGAACGGGCCTAAGCGTGGAAGTACCCTCGCCACCGCCAAGCGCTGGGCGGGGAGGGGCCTTGAGCAACGAACGTTGCTACCATTTACCGTAATGCACCCGCCGGCATGCAACGTCCATCGCTTCGACCGTATGACTTTATTTAGGCCGGCGGCATTTGGAGACTCCACCGATGCCGCTCCATGACTGGACCGACGAACGCGGCTGGGACAGCGTCCATCCCATTTGGTTGACGTATTTATTGGAATACGTACAAGAACGGCTTCCCGAAGGGTACAAGGCCTTCCTGGGCGGCGTGCCGTCGCTGACGGTGGACGCGGGCCATGGCAAGCCGGATGTAAGTGTCCGGCAATGGCAGCCGGCGGTGTCCACGGAGTTTGCCACGATCGCCACCGGCGTACTGCCGCCGGACCTCGAAGCGAGCGTCTCTTTCCGGCTCGGCCCGCAACGCGCCCTCCATATCGACTTTCACGGTCAGTTAATTGCCGCCCTCGAACTGGTATCGCCGCGCAACAAGGACCGCGCCGATGCCAAGGAAACGTACACTCATCGTTACCTGGGTTACCTGCGCCTTGGCGTGCATTTGCTCCTGGTCGACGTACTGCCGCGCCCGAAAGGGTACTCGTTCTCGGACGCGATCACGAGTGGTCTGGGCATGGAACTGACGCTGTTGCCAGCGCCGTTCGCCGCGGCGTATCGCGTCGGCGAGGCCGTTCCGGTGGGCGACGACATCGGCAGTTTGGTTGGACTGTGGCGTCGGCAACTCCGCGTCGGCCAACCGCTGCCCACGCTCCCGCTGCCATTGAATGTTCAGCAAGCCGTCTCCGTCGACCTGGAGGAGACGTATTCCCGCGCGGCGAAGCGGGCCTATTTGACGTGAGGAGCCGTCCGGTATCTAATTTCTCGTTCTCAGGCGGAGCCTGGGAACGAGAAACCACCCTTCTTTCTAGTTCCCAGGCTCTGGAGCTTGGGAACGAGGTTAACGCTGTACCCGAAGATTAAGTGTGGATGGGGCACTAGTGCAGTGTCAAGGCTTGACTTTAGGGTCGCGGGTCTGAATTCTGGCGAATTCAGCTACGGGG
>JBBSES010000718.1:0-2340 GCA_038239465.1 Gemmatales bacterium | reverse complement strand
GCGCAGGCATTCGACGATACCGGCCGAATGGACGGCGATCTGCCGAGCCTGCGTATCGGTATAGACGAAATTGCGCACCAAACCATGACGGTTGCGGTCGAAGTTAATGCCGACGAACTCGCCGGCGCGGTTGAGAACCGGACTGCCCGAGTTGCCTCCGATGGTGTCGGCCGTCGAGACGAAGTTGAACGGCGTCGCCGGGTCGAGCTTGTCCTTGCCCTCCATCCAGCGCTTGGGCAGTACGAACGGGTCGCGGTGCCCCTGGCGTTCGGCTTTCTCGAAGGCGCCGCCGAAGGTTGTGGCGAACGGCAAATCGAAGCCATCGACCGCGTACCCTTTCACCACGCCAAAGGCCAAACGCAGGGTAAAGGTCGCATCGGGCGCGATCCCCTTGCCATATAGGTCGAAGCGGGCGCGGGCGATTTGCCCATTGGCTTGCCGTTCTACTTCTTCCACCTCGTCCTCGAAGCGCTTGCGGACGGCGCGCGCATCGGCATCGACGGCGCGGGCCAGGACAATCAACGCATCGGTACTCGACTCGATCGCCTTGGCTCCCCCCTCGGCGAGACGGCGGCGCTCGGCGGGGTCGGCCAACTTGCTTTCCTTGACCAGTTGGGCGGCGCGGGCGGCGGGCGCTTGTCCGGCCAACACTTTGCCCACGGTCGCGTGGCCGCCGCCGAGGTTCTCGGCCAGCCACGAAAACGACGCCAGCAGCTTGGCTCGCTCCAGGTCGGCGTCGATCGGCGCGGGCGAAAACAGCTGAAAGTGCAGCGATTCCAGGTTCGAGTCGCGGTACTCGCGCAAGCGATCCGCGTTGGGCTTCGGCTTCTCGACCGCCAGGCGCACCAGATGGCGGGCGATGCGGAACAACTCCGAATCGAAGGCGTCGCCCCTTTCCAACAAGTAGTAATCGCGCTCGAAGCCGGCGAAAGCTTTTTGCGCCGCGGCGATACACTCCCAGGCTTTGCCATACGCCTTTTGCTTTTCTGGATCGGCGGCGACCTTGTCGCGCAGATCGCGCTCGTCTTTCGCCTTGCGTTCGAGGACGCTCGGATCGAGCAATCCCTGATACTGGCCGCCCAGCGCCTTGCGGGCGTTGGCGTAGCGGTGCAAATCGGTGCCCGATGCCCGCGCCTGATCGGGGCCGCGTTCGCGGAACTGGAGGAGCGCGGCTTCCATGAGACGCAATCGGTTTAAAGCATACGGCAGCGTGGCGTCGCGGCGATGTTCCAGTTTGGCGAGCGTGTCCAATCGATTGGTCGTCCCCGGATGGCCGGTGACGAAGACGAGGTCGTTTTCCGTCGGCCCCATGGCGCTCCACTTCAAGAAGTGTTCGACCTTGGCCGGCTTGCCATCTTCGTAGGCTCGGAAGAAGCAGATATCGAGGTTGTAGCGCGGGAACTCGAAGTTATCGGTATCGCCGCCGAAGAAGGCGATGCCATGTTCCGGGGCCATGACGAGGCGCACGTCGGTATATTTCTTGTAGCGATAGAGATGATAGAGGCCGCCGTGATAGAGCGTGACCACGTCGCTGCGCAGTCCCGTCTTGTCGAGCGATTCCTTCTCGATGGCCGCCATCACGGCCCGCCGGGCGGCGAACGCCTGGGCGCCCGTCATCTCCGAGGTAACGGCGGCATCGACGCGCGCTGTCACGTCCTCAATCGATTGAAGAACGTTCAATTCGAGATCGGGACACTTCGGTTCGTCGCCACGGTCGCGGGCATGGAAGCCGTCGCGCGTGTAATCCTTGCCTTTAGGACTGAGCTTTTGCAGGCAGTCGGCGCCAATGTGATGGTTGGTGATGAGCAGCCCATCGGGCGAGACAAAGCTGCCCGAGCCGCCATTGTTGAAGCGCACCGAGGATAGTTGCGCATGTTTCAGCCAGGCCTCGGTGAGGTCGAACCGATGGCGCTCCTTGAGGAGTTGCCGCGGCGGATCGGAAAAAAGCCACATGCCCTCGTCGGCTTGGGACATCGCGGGGATTCCGAGGAGAAAAATTAAAGCGGAAAGGAGTGGTTTCATAGGAAGTCCTGCCATTCGCGGTCGCGGTCGAGGAGCGAACGATGATGCCAGAATACAGGCCACGCCCCTTGGCCGCAATCTTCACTCAACTCCCCTTGCTACCCTACGCGGGACTTTTTACCATCCGCTCTTATGCATTATTTGTTCCCACTCGACTTGGGCACCTTCGAGGACTCAAAAGTCATCGCGGCGTTGGCGGCGCGGGGCGGAGAGTTGGCGGACGACGCCGCTTTGGACGCGGCGTTGCGTTACCTGGAGAAGCATGCCTACGCGGGCCGCATGGACTACGCCGCCTCCCGTCGTCGCGGCCTGGCGTTG
>JBBSES010000717.1:0-2342 GCA_038239465.1 Gemmatales bacterium | reverse complement strand
GGCGGGGGGCGATATTCGCCAGCACGCGCCGACCTTGTTTCAAGATGTCGGCGGCCAGCGGCAAAGCGTGGCTGGACACTTCGTGTTGGACGGCGACGGCGGCGCCCACTTCGCCGTGGGGACTTACGACCCGACGCGGGAATTAACTATCGACCCGGTCATCTTGGGGTTCTCGAGTTTCATCGGCGGTTCGGGCAGCGACGGGGGAACCGGCGTGGCGGTGGATAGCCAAAACGCCGTCTATGTCGCCGGCTACACTTACTCGAGCGATTTCCCCACGGCGGCCACTAACGTCCCCTACCAAGCCACGCGGCGCGGGATCGCCGACGCCTTCGTGACCAAACTGACCGCCGACGGCAGTCAGCGCGTTTACTCGACCTATTTTGGCGGCGGCAACGTCGATCAGGCCCTCGCCATCGCCGTGGATTCGGCGTCGCACGCTTACATCACCGGCTTCACTTACTCCACCGATCTGCCGACGCAGGCCAAACCGTCGCAACCGGGCCCGTTACAGACGGCGTATCAGGGCGGACTCGCGGACGCCTTCGTGACCGAATTCAGCGCCGACGGCGCGAGCCTGGTGTACAGCAGCTATCTCGGCGGCAGCGGCCAGGATCAGGGCAACAGCATCGCCGTCGATGCCAATCAAAACATTTACGTCGGCGGCTTCACGGAATCGCCCAATTTCCCCACTAACAACGCGGTGCTAGACAACTACGGCTTCCTGCGCGATGGCTTCGTTAGCCGTATCAATGTCTCGGGCACGGCGCTCGACTTCTCCACCTTTCTTGGGGGCAGCCAGAAAGATAGCGTCAGTGCGCTGGCCGTGACGACGGCCGGTTCCACGGCGTCGGTCTACGTGACAGGTTCGACCTACTCGTCCGATTTCCCCACCAAGAACCCGCTGCAACCGACGACCCGAGACAGCATCTACACTGGCTTCATCGCCAAGATGACCTACGCGGGCAGCGGCCCCGCGAGCCTGGTGTATTCCACCTATTTTGGCGGCTCGTACCTCAACGTCGCCAATCCCAACGCCATTGCCGTGGACAGTCTGGGACGGGCTTACGTGGTCGGCAACATGGATGGCGGCTTGGTCACCAAGAACGCCTTCCAAGCGACGAACGGCGGCGGCGGCTGGGAAGGCTTTATCGTCCGCCTCAAGGCCGACGGCTCCGGTACCGAGTACGCCAGCTACCTGGGCGGTAGCGGCCAGGATTTCCTCTTTGGCGTCGCGGTGGACAATGCCTTCAACGCCTACGTCGCCGGAAAGACCAACTCCACCAACCTGAACGTCGTCAACGCCCAGCAGGGTACGCTCAACGGAACGGCCAACGACGCCCTGGTCGGCGTCGTCCGGCCCGACGGCCTCGCGCTCACCTATCTCTCCTACCTGGGCGGCAGCGGCGACGACGGCGGCGGTCCCATCGCGCTGGATTCGACGAACACCCCCATCGTCGTCGGCTACACCAATTCCAGCGACTTCCCCGTGCAGGGGTCGTTGCAGACCTACGGCGGCAGTACCGACGCCTTCGTCACCAAGGTGACCCGGAACAACGCGCCCTACACGCCCGCCACGACGACCGTCCTGGCTACGTCGCTCAATCCCTCGGTCTACGGGCAATCGGTCACGTTCACCGCGACCGTCAGCGGCAGTGGCGGCCCCCCGGCCGGCGAGGTGGTATTCGAGGACGGCGGCGCGCTCCTCGGCACCGGCCTGCTGTCGGCCGGCGTCGCCACGTATAGCACTAATTTATTAGGCATCGGCACCCATTCGATCACCGCCGTTTACGCCGGTTCCGTGAGCTTCACGAGCAGCGTCTCGAACGTCGTCAGCCAGGTCGTCAACCCGGCAAGCACGACAACGGCGGTCGTCTCCTCGGTCAACCCGTCGCTCGTCGGCCAGCCGGTCACGTTCACGGCCACGGTGGCGGGACCAGGAATTGGAGCGCCTTCCGGCACCGTCACCTTCTACGACGGCGCCACGGCCCTCGGCAGCGGCACGCTCAACGGCGTCTTCGGCAGCGATCAGGCGACCTTCACCACGTCGAGCCTGGCGCTGGGCGGCCATACGATCACGGCCGTCTACGGCGGCGATGCCTATTTCACGACCAGCACCTCGTCGGCGCTGACGCAAACGATCAACCAGGCGGGCACGACGACGGCCATTGTCTCCTCGGTCAATCCGTCGCTGCTCGGCCAAACCGTCACCTTCACCGCCACGGTAAGCGCCGCCAGCCCCGCCACCGGCACCCCGACCGGCACGGTCACGTTCAAGGACGGATCGACCACCCTGGGCGCCGGCACGCTGTCCGGCGGCAGTGCGTCGTTCGGCACCAGCG
>JBBSES010000716.1:0-2357 GCA_038239465.1 Gemmatales bacterium | reverse complement strand
GTCGAGGTCAAGACGCCGGCGCTGGTCGATTATCTCAAGGGGGCGTTGGCGCTCGACGCCAAGGACCGCTCGGCCGCCCTGCTCTACTTCTTCCGCTATCTCGACCATGCTGACGAAACGGTGGCCAACGACGCTTTCCTGGAGTTCGCCAAGGCCAACGACGCCGAGGTTGGGCAAGTAGCCAAGAAACTGTCGCCGGATCGGCTGAAAAAGCTGATGGCCGACCCGAAGACGCCGGCCGGCCGCATCGGCCTGTTCGCGTTTCTGCTCGGCGCGTGCGGCACCACTGACGACGCGGACGTGCTGCGCCGAATGCTCGACAAGCCCGACGAGCGCACGGCCGGGGCGCTCGACGGCGCCCTCGCCGGCTATATCCAGTTGCGTTCCAAGGAAGGTTGGCAGCTGGCCCATAGTATCTTGCAAGACGAGAAGCGGCCCTTCGCCGATCGCTGCGCCGTGCTGAACATGCTGCGTTTCACGCACGGCTGGAAGGGCAAGGAAGCCGAGGCGGAAATCCTCAAGGGCGTCGGCACTCTCCTGCAACAGGGCGACATCGCCGACATGGCCATCGAAGACCTGCGCAAGTGGAAGCAATACGAGTTGACGGCCTCGGTCCTCGCGCTCTACGGCAAGAAGAGCCACGACGCGCCGCTGATGCGCCGGGCCATCGTCCGCTACGCCCTGTGCTGCCCGCGCGACGAAGCGAAGCGCTTCGTGGACGAGCGCCGCAAGCAGGATGGCGAGTTGGTCAAGGATGTGGAAGAGTCGCTGTCGTTCGAGAAGGCGAAATAGCGCGGTGGCGAGCGGGGCGGCGTAAGCCCCCCGAGTGAATCGTGCGTAGCGAATGCCCCGAGATTCGCTCGGGAGGCTTACGCCCCCCCGCGATTCACTCGGGAGGTTTACGCCCCCCCGCGATTCACTCGGGGGGCTTACGCCACCCCGCGATTCACTCGGGGGGCTTACGCCACCCCGCGATTCACTCGGGGGGCTTACGCTACCCCGCGATTCACTCGGGGGGCTTACGCCACCCCGCGATTCACTCGGGAGGCTTACGCCACCCCGAGATTTACTCGGGGGGCTTACGCCACCCCGAGATTCACTCGGGGGGCTTACGCCACCCCGAGATTCACTCGGGGGGCTTACGCCACCCCGCTCGCCTGTTAACTCTGCTAATTCTTGAAGATCTGCGACAGTGCCAAAATGATCGACCGCCCGTCCACGCCGAGGACGTCGTTCAATTGCTCGACGGGATACGGCGCGTCGGGGAACGTCCGATAGCTGACGGGCGTCGGCCCCGTTTGCGCGGTGAACAGCGTGGCGCCGTCCTTCTTGATGCCGAAGACGCCTTCGCTGCCCTTCTTGAATTTCTCGTCGTTGTACTCGAAAATCGCGTAGCCGAGGATGCTCGTCGTGTCCTTGTTGGACCGAAGGTAGTCTTCGAGTACCTTGGCCTGCTGGTTGACGACGAAATCGAATTGCCCCGCGTCGCCGCCGGCCACCGTCCGCGAACTGCCGACCTCGGTATAGAGCAAGGGCACGTCGAACTTCTGGCCGGGCCAGCGCTTGGACCATGGATCGTCGGGATTGCCCGAGCCGCCGTTGTCGTACTGCATGGCTTGCTGCAGAAGACCGTCGCCGCGCTGCTGCACCTGGTAGCTGTTGTAGTACCAGCCCTGGTTGTACCAGGAGTAGTTCTTCAAGCCGCTCACGTCGAAGGTGAAGCTGCCGTTGCCCGGCGGATTGGTGCCGGTCGGCATCTGCTCGCCCGCCTTGACGCCGTTGATGATGGCCTCGAACCAGGACAGGTTGGAGCCGTTGTCGGTCTGGTCGGCGTTCGAGATGGGGATGGTGGCCGGGATCACGGTGCTGCCGGCGCTGAGCCGTTCGTGCAGGTTGACGACCCACCAGAGGGCGCGCGATAGGGCGGTCGTCGCCTCGGAAATCGGCGCGCCCGATGTGACGCCGAGGTCGATTTCGTTGCCGATGTCGAAGGAATGGACGGCCGTGCTGATCTGCCCGGTCGCCGGGTCGATGACGCTGGTCAGGAAATTGTTGAAGGCGTTCTGGATGGCCGTCGGCGCGCTGCCGAAGGAATAGCTGGCGTCCGGCTTGTTGTAGTTCCAGGAGAACTGATCGTTGTTGAGGAAGTAGTTGGAGACGGGGACGATGACTTTCATGCCTTGATTCTTGGCTTCCTTGAGGAAATTTACGTGGGCATTGCCGGAGGTGCCGTTCCAGCCGCGCTCCGGTCCCCAGTCGTAGAGGCGGAGGAGATTGAAGCCGGCGGCGCCGATGGTGGCGAGGTCTTGCCGGCCCTGGGGGCTGCCGCCGGCGTTGCCCCACAGCTGCGTGAAGGC
>JBBSES010000715.1:0-2359 GCA_038239465.1 Gemmatales bacterium | reverse complement strand
CGGAGGCCTTGCCGCTGTCCGACCCGCGCAAGGCCGACATCTCGCTGCGCCAGCTGCTCAACATGCTCAGCGGCCTCGGCAGCGAAGCACTGCCGGCCGACAAGGAACCGTTCGAGATCGCTCTGGGCAAGGCCGAGAAGTCGCCCTTCGCCACGTTGAAGGCCAACCCCGGCGAGGCGTTCCAGTACAGCAACGCCGGCGTCGCCCACATGGTACTCGTCTTCCAGCGCGCCGCCGGCAAGGATTTGCAGCCGTTCTTGCAGGAACGCCTCTTTACCCCGATTGGCATCGAGAAACTCACCTGGGACCAGATCGGCGGTTCCGGCAAGATCGGCCCGTTCAGTCAGGGTTACAGCGGCATCCACACCAACCCGCGCGAACACGCCCGCTTCCTGTATCTCGCCATGCACAAGGGTCGATGGGCGGGCAAGCAAATCGTGCCCGAAGAACACTACGATTTCGCCTGGGCCGGCACCAAGGTGAAGCCCGAGTACGGCGCCCAATGGTGGGTCCACCCGCGCCTCAAGGACGCGCCGAAAGACCTGGTGCAAACGTCCGGCCATCTGAACAACAGCGGCTACATTGTCCCCAGCCTCGACCTCGTCGTCGTCCGCCTCGGCGACGGCACCAAGCTCCCCAAGGGCTTCGAGCAGGAGTTGATCAAGAAAGTCCTGACGGCGGTGAAGTAAGGATCGAGCCGGCGAGCGAGAATTCCAGAGAAGCATGTCGGCCTTGTCCCCGCCTTCCGATGCGGTAGATTGAAGCATGGCTCGGTTCGCGTCGCCGCCGGAAGCGGACGAGCGGCCAAGCGGATCGAGCCGTCGAATACCACCGGGAGGCGTAGCTCAGCCGGTAGAGCAACGGACTTTTAATCCGTAGGTCCTGGGTTCGAGCCCCAGCGCCTTCAATGACATAAGGCCAGGAAAGCAACCATCTTGCTTTGCCTGGCCTTCTTCTTTTCCTTGAACCACGCGCGTCGAATGCAGCCTGTCTACAGCCAATCTCAAGCACCGCCCCCCGATTCGGCGCGAGCGCGGTTGAAGATGCCCGCCATCGTCTCGGCCGCTCGCTTGCCCATCGACGGCAACACGTGGCTGTAGACGTTCAGGGTTATCTCTACCGAACCGTGGCCGAGGCGTTCGCTGACGACCTTCACGTTTTCGCCCGTCAGCAACAGCAGTGTCGCCGTCGTATGCCGCAAGTCGTGGAAGCTGAGCTTACGCGGCAGGCTCGCGGCGTGTGGCAGGCCGAGCCGCTCGGCGTCCGCGGCGGCCAGTTCGCCCGCCCGCTGGACAATGCGAGCGAACGACCGCCGCGCGACGTTGCTCTTGCGCAGGAAATTGCCATCGGTATCCGCGAAGACCGGGCCGGCGCGAACGTCCAGGCCCTCGGCCAACATCCGTTGCCGATGCTCGTTCAACGCGGCCACCGTGTCGGGCGAAAGGTCGATGCGACGGCGCGCCTTGGCCGTCTTCACGTCCTTCAAGCGTGTCGTGCCCGCCATCTCTTCCAGGGAGCGGCGCACCTGGACGGCCGCCGCGGCGAAATCGACATCCGTCCAATGAAGGCCGAATATCTCGCCCTGACGCATCCCCGAATCCAGGGCCAAGGTGTAGAGAGCCGCCAGGCGGTCGCCATCGGCGGCGCGAAGGATGAGGCCCATCTGGGACGGGTCGAGAGGCTGAATCTCTTCCCGCGCCACTTTCGGTTTAGGTACATCGCCTGCGACGTTATGGCCGAGCAGGCGAAGGCGGCACGCCTGCTTGAGCGCCATCCGAAGCGCCGTGCCGACCTTGGCCCGTTCACTGGCACTCGCGCCGCGAGCCTCCATGTCGGCATACATTTGTTCGACGTGAAGCGGCGTCAGCTTGGTCAGACGAACGCGCCCGATGAGCGGGTTGAGGTGTAAGCGGCACCATCGACCAGGCCGAACAGGCCGCCGATGGCTTGTTGCTGGAGCAGGTCCTTGGCCACGCCGAAACCGCCGCCGCTACGATAGCTGCCCGCCAGGTAAGTGATCATGCCGGCGAACTGGGCGTTCTGAAGGGCTTGCTGGTTGTCGCCCCCGGCCAGGCGCGTGCCGGCGTAGGTCAACGCTTCGGCGCCGGCGCTGGCGAACGTGAGGTAGGGATTCGCCAGGCCGCCCGCGAAGCCTTAGAGGCCACCCAGAGCGATTTGGCCCGGAAGAAAAGGAGACATCGTACATTAAACAATCTACGATGCCCCCTTTTCTTCCCCAGAGCGGGAACAGGAAAGGCGCGGAAGTGCCATTCGAGCTGCGTCCCCTTTTCCGCATCCAAGCCGGGCAGACATCTAGCGATGGGTCCATTCCCAAAAAGGGGTGTATTCGCCCTCCATT
>JBBSES010000714.1:0-2372 GCA_038239465.1 Gemmatales bacterium | reverse complement strand
TTGTAGATTATTTTTCCGAGTTAACGGAAATGGAAACCCGCGGGGGGCGGGGGGGGCGAACCCCCCCCGTGTACAACCCGGGGGGGCTCCCCCCCCCCGCTCGCCAAGAAAGATGTTTAGTTACTTATCGACTCGCCTTGGCGTTACGTCCATTGGCCGACTTCTTCGCCGGGCGCGGCTCTTCTTCTTCGTCATCTACCGCTTCCGCGTCGGGGTTGACGCTTAGCTGGGCCAACTCCGTCAGCTTCTCATCGGTTTCTTTTTCCTCGTTGAGCGTCTGCTCCAACAGGTCGGCCACCTCGGTCAAGCCGAGCAAGTTGGCCCAGGTGTGGACGCTGCCGTAGCTGGCGATCTCGTAATGCTCTACCTTTTGGGCGGCGCAGATGAGGCCGGCGTCGAGGACGTGCGGCTCGGCGTCTTCCTCCATCAACTCCTTGCCTTCCTCGACCAGGCCTTCCATGGCGGCGCACTTCTTGCCGCGCAGGGCGAAGCCGAGGTGTTCACCAATCTGCTCTAGGCGCGCGACTTGTCCGCGCGTTTGCGCGAGGTGCTCGGTGAAGCCGGCCTTGAGTTCCGGAGAGGTTGCCGCCTTCGCCATTTTCGGCAGAGCCTTGACCAGTTGGTTTTCGGCGCTGTAAAGGTCTTTCAGCTGTTCCTTGAGCAGGTCGTGCAGAGAGTTCAGGCCCACGATTCATCTCCTCCATTGGACAGGGTTGAGCGGTTGAGCGACACTTGTTAGCGGCCGGGGCCGCGCGAGAGGTCGTCGAAGACGGCCTTTTTATATTCGTCGTTGGTGGCCACGCGGCCTTGCGGCGTCGCCTTGGTCGTTAAGAAGTAATAGGCCACCAGCAGCACGATGGCGCTGGCGACGGATAACACCCACGGCATCACCATGCCCTGGTTGTCGAAACCGAGCAGCGTGCCGACCCAGCCGCCGATCACGGCGCCGCCGATGCCCAGCATCATCGTCCAGAACCAGTTCATCGGGTCGCGTCCGGGGTGCAACAGACGGGCGAGCGCGCCGACGACGAGACCGAAGATCATGAATTGAATGAGCCACCACATGAGAAACCTCCATTTGTTGGATCGTGTAAGAAACGTTTAACGGTCGTACGCGCGGTTCAGCAGCTTGCCGGCGATCACGCCCACGAGGGCGGCGACCAGCGGCTTGTCCAGCCAGCGGACGAAGAATGGCTTGTCGGCGACGACCTTGCGGAAGACTTCGGGATGATTCTGCCGGGCATACTCACTCAGACGAGCCACGTCGTCGGGCTTGGCCTGACGTGGGTCGGCCGAACCGAGGCCGAGCATGCGCTGGAGCCACGACGGGGTCAGGCCGCGTTCGCCCAACCCTTGCATCAGGTCTTGCGTGATTTCCACCCGTTCTTGCGGCTGCATATTCTCGGCGGCGCGGCGAAACTGCGGCTCGGTCGTCTCGGACGACAGCTTCTCGGGGTGGAACGTCTCGCCGACGCCGCGTTCCACGTCGCCGCGCGGCGCGCCGGCCGAGAAGTTGTCGAAGTGCGCGAAGTGGTCTTCGTTGGCTTCGGGTTTGTCGGAGCCTTTGGAGAGCTGATCGAAGACCGCGCTCTTGTAGTCCTGCGTTCCCCACTGGGGCATGATGGATATCCTCCTGAAAAGGGCATGGTGTTTACTTGACCCAACGCAGTTTGCCGTTGGCCGACAGAATAGCTTGGCCGATGCGTTCGCCTTCGGGATCGAAGACGGTGGCCGTCAGATCGCCGCGCGGGAACTCCGTGCGCGCCCCTTCGAGCAGCGAGCGCGTCAGGTCGGTGGTGTCTTCGGGTTTGACTTCGCGGGTCACGCCCAGCCACATGCGGCCATGCTTTTCCAGATCGGCCTGCACGTAGCGTAGATACTTGCTGCCTTTGTCCATCGCCCAGTCGGCGAACTTGCGGTCGGCGGCCGTGGTCCCCGAGCCGGCCAGCGGCCGTTCGGCCGGCGGATGGTCGAATCCCTTGGGGGCTTCCTTATGGGCCGGCGTCTCGCCTTCCTTGCCGGCCACTTCATAATGAACGCCCTTCTCGGGATCGTAGTGTGCCTTGAGGATGGCCGCGCCTTTGGGATCGTAGAGGGCTAGCAGGATCGGCTTGTTGGGGAATTCCTTGCGGGCGCCGGCTAAGAGACTCTTGGTGAGCGGCAACGCATCTTCCGGAGCGGCCGCCTCGCCCAGCTGCACGCGCATGATTCCCTTGCGTTCGATGCCGACGGCCACCTTGTGCACCATCGGGCCGGCCGTCTGAGCGACGAACTCGCCGAACTTGGCGTCGTGGGCCGTGTCCGCCGACACTTCGGCACGGGGCGCGGCTGGTTCCGGTTCCTGGCGCCGCTCCGTCACGGGAGGCGCGTTT
>JBBSES010000713.1:0-2372 GCA_038239465.1 Gemmatales bacterium | reverse complement strand
CGACCCAACCTACTTGGCCGGTGCCGGATATGCTTTGCGCGTATCGGTCATGACCCGGCCAAAGTCGTCGGGAATGCCCTCGAAGCCAGTGAGGCGGAAGAAGGTGAGCAGGGTTTGGCCCTTTTCCTTGCGGCCGGCGCTGACGAGGCCGTCGCGGAAGGCGCGGAGCGTGGCTTTATCGAGGCTCGCGTCCTGGTAGGCGATGATCGCCGGCAGCACGGGGTCCGATTGGGTGATGATGCGCAGCTGGGCGAAGCGGCCGGGCTTGCGGCGTTTGAAGGCGTCGAGGGCGGCGCGTTCGACGGCGGCGCAGGCCATCGTGCCGTCCACCACGTCATCGAGGGTGTCTTCGACCGCTTCCGGCGTGGTGATCTTGGCGAAAAAAGCGTCGGGTTTCTGCTCGGCTATGTGGCACTGGCGCTCGACAAAGAGACGGGGAAACGCGGCGGCGATGCCCGGTAGGGCGAGGTCTTGCCCCTTGAGGTCGGCGAACGCCTTGGCCTTGCTGCCCTTGCCGACAACGAGGCAGGCGACGGGGTAGCGCTGGCTGTTGACGGCCAAGGCGAGCGGCTGGAGGTCGACGAACTTTTCCTTTGCCCAGGCGAACTCGAAGCCCTGGAAGACGCCCAGCTGCAACTTGCCGTTGGCCATCTGGTCGGCCAATTCGTGCCAGTCCTTAACGCGCGTGATGTCGTTGTCCATGCCGGTCTCGTTTTTGATGAAGCCGCGCAGCGAATCGACGGCCGCCTTCTCCTTGGCCGGCGTGGTCCCCGCGGCGATGCTGGCGCTGGAGCCGATCAGCAACCGCTTGCCCTAGGCTTGTTCGCCGGGCGCGGTCGTGCGAAGCAGGGCGACAGTCGTCAGCGCGGCGGCTAGGGCAGCGATGGCTAGCCGCGGAATCGGGAAGCGGGTCATCGGTGAAACTCCGGTGCGATAACTGCCAGCGCTCCCTACTTTCATGAGGGGACCGGCAGCTTGCAATCCTGTTCGATGCGCGCGGAGAAAACGGCGACGCCGCGCGGGTATGCTCGACGGATTGTTCGTTAAGGTCTTGCAAAGCCCGCGCCGCGGACTGTGTTTATCGATGAGGGGAAGGGAAATGGCAAAGGGGGACGACGAGGCTACTTCCCCTCACTTCCCCTCGATGCGGCCCAGGAGCGCCTTGAAGTCGTCGCGCTCTTTCAGGGGTTGCAATTCCTTCGCGGCACGCAGAGCGGCGCCGTCCTTGTAGCCGTTCTCGATGGCCTGGCGCAGCAATGCCATCGCCTCGTCGGCGTAAGTAGCCGCGTTATCCTTGGCCAACGCCGCGCAGCCGGCCAGTAGTTTGGCGGCGCGCACCTGCTCGCGCCACTCTTTGGGAGCCGTCTTGCCCAATGCCATGATCGCCGCCGCCGCGTCGGCGTGTTCTTGCAGCTGCAACAGGCCTTCGGCGAGGACGAGGATGCCGGCGATGGCGGACAGTTTGCCCGCGTCCGCGGGGGATAGCTCGACGGCGGCGGTTTGCTGTTTTAATGCCTCGCGCAACTCGGCCCCCGCTTCGGCCTTCTTGTCCCGTTCCAGGAGAACCGTCGCCAGGTGGCCGTGGAGGGCGGCGAGCGCGGCGCGTTCCTTGGGCAGCTTTGGCTTGGCCCTCACCCATTTTTTTTGCCAGTCGATGGCGCGGCGCCAGTGCTTTTCGGCCTCGCGCGGCCGGTCCATGACCTTCATGAGCAGGGCAAGGTTCTGCTCCGGCAAGACCGCTTCTTGACAGTAAACCATGACGTCGGGATAGCTGGTGGCCAACTCCGCGAGCAGCGCCGCGGCCTTGTCGTAGCTTTCCTCGGCCGGGCCAAAGCGATTGCGGCGCGTCAGCAGGATGCCGAAGTTAAGGTAGCTGCGGGCCAAATCCTGGCGATACTCGGGGTTGTGCGGAAACTCGGCGACCAGGCCGCGCTGCAGCTGCAATGCCTTGTCCCAGGCGTCCTCGGCGTCGCGCGGCCGATCGGTCGAGGTGAGAAAGATGCCCCACTCGTTGTAATGCCGCGCCAAATCTTGCCGATAGACCGGCACGGCGGGCAGGTCGTCGGCCAACTTCGTCAATCGGTCGCGGGCTTTCTTCCAGGCTTCCTCGGCCTCCGCCGGCCGGTCGAGCGCCTTGAGCAAGTTGCCGAGATTGGTGGCGTTGACGGCCGCCTGATGCCGGTAATCCGGCACGGCGGGAAAGTCGCGGGCCATCTTCTCGAACACGTGGAGCGCCCGGCGATAGACCTTCTCGGCGTCGGCGGCGCGGTCATTCAGCTGGAGGAAGACGGCCAGGTTGGCGTCGGCGCGGCCCAACTCCTTGGGATGATCGGGAATCGTCGGATAGCGGCGCACCAGTTCTTCGAGGCGGG
>JBBSES010000712.1:0-2373 GCA_038239465.1 Gemmatales bacterium | reverse complement strand
TCGTCGTGGCCGTGGGGCCGGCCGACTTCGACCGCCTGCCGCTGCCGCCGCCGCCCGGCGTGTTGCCGCCGCCGGCCATCGTCGTCGTCGAGCGCGAGGAACCGATCAAGCGCCGCCTCCTGCAAGTGTCGCTGCACCTGGGCGACAACCTGTTCCGCCGCGGCAGGTATAGGGAGGCCCATGCGCAATTCGATTTGGCCTTGCGCATCGCGCCGGGCGAAGTCGATATCGGCGTGCGCATCGACCGCTGCCGGCCCTACCTGCCGCCTCCGCCTCCCCCCCCGCCGCCTTTGCCCCCGCCGCCGCCGGTGGTGGAAGTCGTGGTCGTCGCGCCGCCGCCCCCGCCGGTCATCGTCGTGGTGGCGCCGCCGCCCCCGCCGCGACCGCGCATCGCCGTGCTGAACTTCATCGTCAACGCCGATCCGTCGGTCGCGCCGCCTGCCTTCGGCGACTGGTCGGCCGACCAGTTCGCCTGTCAATTCGCCGGCACCTATGACGTGGTCGATCGCGGCCAAGTCTGCTGGTACATGAACATGATGAACATGAGCGTCCGCGACCTGCTCACCGATCCATCGGCGCGGAAGTGGCTGGGCCGGGCGTTGAACGTCCGTTGCTTCGCCTTCGGCATCATCGAGCAGACGGCCAGCTTCAACGTCAGCACGCACATGGTCGATATCGAGACGGGCGTGCGCCAGGGCATCGGCAGCATTCACGTTCAGGACCATCAAGAATTGAAGCTGCGCATGGGCGAACTGGCCAAGCAGACGCAGGCTGACCCCAATCAGCGCGACCAGGTGCAGAAGCAGGCCAAGGAGAACGAACGCCAGGTGAACGAGGCGCGCAAACTCATCAAGGAGGGCCAACCGGCCCAGGCCGCCGAGACGATTCGGGCCTCGCTCAAGCAAGAGCCGAACAACGTCGGCATGCAAGCGCTGCTGGGCCAGGCCGAAAAACAGGCGCAGGCCAAGGCACTGGAGGAAGCGCAAAAGCGCGAGACCGAACAGCGCGCCGCCAGCGTGGACGCCGAGCGCAAACGGCAAGCGGAACTGGCCCGCGCCGCCGCCCTGTCGAAAGCGAAAGCCGATAAAGAAGCCGCCGCCCAGACCGACGCCGCCCGCCAGCTGCAAGAACGGCAACGCGACCAGGCGTATCAGTCCCTGGTGAGCCAGGCGCAAGCCTTCGAGCAGCGCAAGGAGTATCCGCAAGCGATGCGGGCGCTGGAAAGCGCCATCGCCCTGAAGCCGAGCGACGCCGCCCGGCAACAGCTAGCACGGCTCAAGACCGAGAACGACGGCGCCGCCCAGGCTCGCGCCGCCGAGGAGCAGGCGAAACGCACGCTCGAAGCGAAGAAGCAACGCGACGACGAACTGGCCCGCGCCCAGGCGAAACTGGTCGAAGAGCGCAAGCGTCAGGAGGCCGAAACGCTGGCGCGGCGTAAGGAACAAGAGAGCCGCGATCAGTCGGCCTACGCCAAGCTGCTCGACGAGGGGCAACACTTGCTCAAGCAGCAGAAGTACGCCGAGGCCATCGGCACGCTGCAGAACGCGCGTCAGCTGCGGGCCACCGATGAGGTGAATCATTTATTGGCGGATGCGCAGGAGATGCGCGGCCGCGCCGACGCCGAGAAAAAGGGCGCTCAGGCGAAGGCCGACTTCGAGCGCAAGCAAGCTGAGGAAAAAGCGGCCCGCGCCAAGGCCGACGCCGAGGCCAAGCAGAAGCAGGAGCAGTACACGCAAGCCGTCGCTCTGGCGCAAAAGGCGCTCGTGGAACGCCGCTATCCCGAGGCGATCGCCAGGTATCAGGAAGCGGGCAAGCTGTTCCGCACCGACGTCGTGCTGAACGGCCAACGCCAGGCCGAGGAAGCGCAGAGCCGCGAGAAGGCGGAAGCCGACGCCCGGAGCAAGAAAGAGGCCGAGGCCAAACGGCTGCAAGAGGAGCAAACGAAAAAGGATGGCGAGACGAAAAGGCTGGCCGACGAGAAGCTGAAAAAGGATACGGAGGCGAAACGGCTGCAAGAGGCGCAAGCGAAGAAGGAAGCCGAGGCGAAACGGCTGCAAGAGGAGCAAGCGAAGAAGGAAGCCGAGGCCAAGCGTTTGGCGGAAGAGCAGATTAAAAAAGATGCCGAGGCGAAACGGTTGCTCGAAGACAAGGCGGCGAAGGAAGCCGAGGCCAAGCGCCTGCTCGAAGAGAAGCAGAAACGCGACGCGCAAGCCAAACAGCAAGAGGAGATCAAACGCGCCGCGGACGCGAAACGTAAACAAGACGAGCAAATGAAGCGCGACGCGGAGGCCAAGCGCCTACAGGACGAGCAAGACACGAAAGCCGCGGACGCGAAACGTAAACAAGACGATCAAAAGTACAGACACTCGGAGG
>JBBSES010000711.1:0-2381 GCA_038239465.1 Gemmatales bacterium | reverse complement strand
GGCCGACCGGGATCGTAGGAGAAGCAGACGTCGCGGAACTCAATGCTGTGCGCGTGCCGTTCGAGGCGCAGCGACTGGCAGTTGGCCTTCACGCGCGGGCGGCGATCGACATAGGCGTAAATGCGATCCGCCGCGGCGGCGCCTGATTGCAGGCGCGTGTAGACGCTCGACAGCTTGCGCACCGGGTCGGCGATGGCCGCCAACGCGGCGTACAGCGTCAACAGGCTTTCCACGTCGAGCGGTTGCTCGACCATGCGCAGGCCCCAGATGCGCGTCTCGCGCGTCAGCACCAGGTAGGCGCCGGCCAAGAGCGCGATGGCCACCGCCATGACGCCGAGCAGTTCGATGATCGGGCTGGCCAGGGCGTCGATGTTCACGACCAACATGGCCTTGCGGTAGTAGTCCTTCGTCGCGGCGTGGAAACGACGGCGTTCATATGGCTCCATCGTGAACGCCTTGACGACGCGGATGCCGAGGAAAGTCTCTTGCAGAATCTTGTAGATGTTCGACATCCGCTCCAGGAGGCGGCGCGTGGCCCGCTTCATGATGCGGCCCACTTTCGTCAGGATGAAGATGGCGACCGGCACCAGAATCATGAATAGGAACGTCAGCTGCCAGCTGTACCAGCAGGCGACGATGAAGCAGCACAGCGCCTTGAGCGGCTCGGCTACCACCTTCCCGAACAGCGTCTTGGTGCCGAGGCCGAGCAATTCCATGTCGTTGGTGAAGCGGGCCATCAATTCGTGCGTGCCGTCGTCGCCGAAGCTGTTCACGTCCAGGTGAATGACGTTGCGATAGAAGCGATTGCGCAAGTCATAAAGGGACAAATTGACGACGCTGCCGACGAGCGACTCTTGCCAGAACTCGAAGAACCCCTTGACGGCGACGGCGCCGACGATGAGGCCGATGAGCGCGGCGAGCGTGCGGAAGCGATCCGCGGGCAGGAAGCAAAGCACATACGATCGGAAGAATTGATAGCGGACCAGGCCGGTGCGCGCGCCGTTGAGGCGGCTTTCCAGGCGCGCGAGCGAGCCGAGGATGCTGGCTTCGTGGCGGTCGCGGCCGGGACCGTCGGGCCAGGCGCGGACCTCTTCGAGCTGCCGTATGAAGTGGTCCTGTTCGATCTTCCACTCGTCGATCTGCTGTTCGGTGCGGCCGATGCGTTCCTCGGCCCAATCTTGCAGGCTTTGCTCGTTGCCCAGGATTTTCAGGACGGGGTAGATGGCCGTGAAGTTGAGGCTCCAAAGGACGGCGGCGAACAGTGCGCATCCCATCGAAACGAGCAGGCGGACTCGATAGGGCCAGGCATGACGCAACGCTCGCAGGAAATTCTTCATAAGGCTTGGAAAGTCGCCGCCGGAATGGAAAGGAGACCCGACCCGCGGGGCGCGCTTGTAGCAGAATCGCCGGGGGCGGACAAGCCGAGCCGGGAGTGCCGCGCATCCCCTTTGCATTTGCTGGCCACATCTGGCATTCTTACAAAATGATTGCCCCGGCGCCCCTAGGATATTGCATGAGCCGCGAACTCATCTGCGCCTGGCTGAAAATCACCGCCGACGCCTGGCCGCCGGACCACTACACCCTGCTCGGCCTGGAGCCGGCGGAAGCGGATGCGGCGCGCATCGAGCGGCACGTTCATCAGCGCCACGAAACCCTGATGCGCTATCAGCTGACGCACCCGGAGGCCGTCACCGAGGCGATGAACCGTCTCGCCCAGGCTTTCGATTGCCTCAGCGATCCCGCGAGCAAGCGGAGTTATGACACGGCTCATTTTCCCGACATGGCGACGGCTCCTACCCCGTTGGCCCAGGCTCCCTCGTCTATGGCAATGGCCGAAACGGCCCCGCCCCGCGAAGACCCTCTAGCCTGGCTGTTCGTCCCCTGGAGCCAGGGCACCATCGACACCGGCGCGCCGCCGACTCCTCTGCACACGCCGGCGGCTCGGCTCGAAGCACCGCCGCCGACACCCGCGCCTCCCCCGCCGCCCATTGTGGAGGAGCTCGATGACCCGGTGGTTGAAGCGGCGGCGCACTCGACACCGGCGCGGCGCGGCCTGGGAACCAAGCGTTCCTTGTACTACCGCATTTCGCGCACGCGGCAGTTGCTGCGCGCCTGGGTACTGGTCGGCAACACCGTCGGCGATCCCGCGTTCGTGCTGACCAAAAAGGCCGACGCCGTCGAAATGGTGCGGCAACTGACCGCCATCCGCCAACTGCTGCAGAACTTCCCGCCGCTGCTCGGTCAGGCCGGGCAACCGGGCTATTCCGTCGTGGCTCTGGCCAGGCAACAGATGATCGTGCAGACCTATCTCGGCCTGTTGCCCAGCCAACGCGAAATGCTGACGCGCGACTGGCAAAAGGGACTGGAGTTGCTCGCGGCTC
>JBBSES010000710.1:0-2392 GCA_038239465.1 Gemmatales bacterium | reverse complement strand
GAAGATATTGGCGGCCACGGCGGCGTGGACGTCCTTGTCCTCGGCGAAGGCGCGACGCAAATTGTCGTCGCCGCAGAAGTGGGCAAGCAGGCGTAATTCGATTTGCGAGTAATCCGCCGTCAGCAGCAGCCAGCCCTCTTCCGGGAGAAACGCCTGGCGTATCTGTCTCCCCTGTTCCGTCCGCACCGGCACGTTCTGCAGGTTCGGATCGCTGGAGGAGAGTCGCCCCGTCGCCGCTACGGTCTGGTTGAACGAGGCGTGGACCCGGCCGGTATCGGGGTTGACCAGGTCCGGCAACGCATCGACGTAGGTGCCCTTGAGCTTGGCGATGGCCCGATGCTCGGTAATCTTGCGCGGCAGGGCGTGGCCCCGGGCGGCGAGGCGTTCGAGCGTCTCCTGATCGGTACTCGCCTCGCCGGTGACGCCGGTGCGCCGCTGGGTGGGCAGCTTCATTTCGTCGAAGAGGATTTCCCGCAGCTGCTTGGGCGAGGCGATGTTGAACGGCCGACCGGCGACGCGATATATCTCTTCCTCGATGCCCGCCAGTTGTCCGGCCATCTCATCGCCCAGGCGCCGCAGCAGCGGCACGTCGAGGCGGATGCCGTTGAATTCCAGTTCCGCAAGCACTTCGATGAGCGGCATTTCCACGTCGTCGTACAGGGTCTTGAGGCCAGTCTTCTCCAATTCCGGCTCGATGATATTGCACAGGCGCCAGGCCACGTCGGCATCTTCGCCGGAATACTCGGCGACGCGCGCCGTCGCCACTTGATCCATGCGAACTTGGCCCTTAGCCTTCTTGCCGATCAGGTCGGTGATGGGGATGACGCGGTGCTTCAAGTAGCGCAGCGACAGGTCGGCCATGTTGTGGCTGCGCTCGCCGGCATGGAGCAGGTAATCGCCGACCATCGAATCGCCGCGGACGTTCGCCAAGTTTACGCCCTGTTGCCGCAGTACCAGCAAGTCATACTTGATGTTCTGATTGATCTTTGCGACGGAGCCGTCTTCGAGGACGGGACGCAGCGCTTGCAACGTCGCGTCCGGGTCGAGGACGGCGTCGGTCTCGGGGCCGCGCACCGGCAGATACCACCCCTCGCCCGCGCGCCAGCAAAAGGAGTAACCGACCACATCGGCACGGCGCGGTTCCAGCCCGGTCGTCTCCAGGTCGAGGGCGATCCGCCTTTGCAGCCGGAGTTGATCCACGAAATCGCGCAGCTTTTCCGGCGTATCGACGAGGTGATACGCCGCCTGCCAGTCGTCTTTCGACGCGCTCTCGGGGGTAACTTCCCCGTCGGCTTCGTTGGCGCCGAAGGGAAACAATTCTCCCTGAAATGATCCAAGTGGTACGTCCGTGGCGGGAGACAATGGTCCTCGAACAACAACCGCGTTGCGCACCTGTTCGGCCAACGAGCGAAAGCCCCATTCCTTGCATAGCTCCACGACGCGCGGCACGTCCGGGTTACGCAGTCGCCAGGCGTCCCAAGCGAAGGGCAGTTGCACGTCGGTATCCAGGCGCACCAGGCGCCGGCTTAATCGCACCTTGTCGGCGTTCGTCAACAGTGCTTGGAGCAAACGCGGCGTCAGGCTGCCGTATTTCTTGGCCTTGGGATTATCCCGGAACGCCTCCTCGGCGTACTGGAGCAAGGCGTCGAGCGAGGGATGTTCCTGCAGCAATTTGGCGGCAGTCTTGGGGCCGATGCCGGGGACGCCCGGGACGTTATCGACGGGGTCGCCCACGAGCGCCTGGAAATCGACCACCTGTTCCGGCGGCACGCCCCAATCCTTCATCAGTTCGTCGCGGCCAAATTCCTGGCGCTTGCGCAGGTTGTAGAGGCGCACGCCGTCGTCGATCAGCTGGCGGCAGTCCTTGTCGGCGGTGCAGACGAAGACGCGCAGGCCGCGCTGGGCGCCGGCCTTGGCGAGCGTGGCGAGGATGTCGTCGGCTTCGAAACCGGGAATGCCAAGCACGGGGACGTTGAGAGCTTCGAGCAGGCGATAAATCTCGGGGATTTGCGTGATCAGGTCGGAGGGCGGCGGATCGCGGTTGGCCTTGTACGCCGGATACAACTCGTCGCGGAACGTGGGACCGGCCACGTCGAACGCGCAGATGAGATAGTCGGGTTTTTTCTCGCCGCGCAGGAAGAGGATGTCGCGGAAGAAGCCGAACAGGGCGTTGGTCGGCAAGCCGGACGGACTGCTCATCTCCGGGATCGCGTGGAATACCTGGAAGATCAGCGAGTGCGCGTCGATCACGAATAGCGATTCGGACGCCATGAGAGGGGTATTCTTGGATCGTCGCGCCTCGTGTTGTTTACGTTTCACGAAACGTAAACAACACGAGGCTCAACGATGGTTGTTATTCCTTGTCGTCCTTGATTTCCACCTGCACCGCTTG
>JBBSES010000709.1:0-2414 GCA_038239465.1 Gemmatales bacterium | reverse complement strand
GCTTACGCCTCGACGCTCGCCATAGTTTATCCGAGGAAGCGAGTGCGTCAAAGTGAGCCGGCCAACCTTGCAATTCGTCAATCGCTTCCGAAAATACCGATGCGGTTTGCTCTTCCCCACGCCGGAAACACCATGAGTCAGCCCCCCGCGACCAAAGGCCCCGAACGGCCCCAAAAGCTGGCCTGGGGCAGTTGCCACCTCTTCGCCTTGCTGCGATTGCTGGCGCGGAACCGCTTTGCCGTGGATCGGTCGCGCTGGTACTTGGTCCCGCGCATGGTCGCCGAAAGTTGCCTCTCGACGCTCTTCGGCATCTGGCAGCAGTTCCGCCTCGGCGATGAATTACGCCGCGCCGCCATCGCCGAGCCACCCCTTTTTGTCCTGGGCCACTGGCGCAGCGGCACCACGTTCTTGCACGACTTGCTCGCCCTCGACCCGCGGCATACTTACCCGAATACCTACGAATGCTTCATGCCGCTTCACTTCCTCTTGACGGAGGAATACATGACACGGCGCTTTCCCATCGCAGGCCATCGACAGATGGACGACGTGCCATCGGGATGGGACAAGCCGCAAGAGGACGAATTCGCCTTGGCTTTTCTCGGTCAACCGTCGCCTTACCTTTCGCTGGCGTTCCCCAATAATCCGCCCGTCGATGAAGACTACCTCGATTTGGAAGGACTGCCGGCCGTGCGCCGCGACGCCTGGAAGCGGACGCTGTATCAGTTCCTGGCGCGGGTGGCGCGCAAGCGTCCGGGCCGCCTGGTCCTGAAATCGCCGCCGCACACGGGACGCATTAGAGTGCTGCGCGAGTTGTTCCCGCGCGCGAAGTTCGTACATGTCGTCCGCAACCCTTATTCCGTCATTCCCTCGACGTTGCGGACGATGAAGGTGCTCTTCCACGGCATGGGCATGCAAGAGCCGAAGTACGCGAACCTGGAGGAACGTGCCTTCGCCATGTATCGACGCATGTTCATACGTTTGGAGGAAGGTCGCCAACTATTGGCACCGGGGCAGTTTCACGAATTGCGCTACGAGGCGTTGGCCCACGATCCGGTAGGCGAGGTAAAGGCGATTTACGAGCGCCTCGATCTCGGCGACTTCGAGCCGGCGCGGCCACGGCTGGAGGCATACGTCGCTTCCCTGGGCACGTATAAAACCAACCGCCAGGACTTGCCGCCCGCGCTGGCCGCCGCCATCGCGCAAAACTGCGCCCCGGTCCTGACACGGTACGGCTACGGCCCGGAGGCGGAATGACGGCCGCCAAGCCCGCCGCCACTCTGCCCGTCGTGCAAGTCTGGGCCGGCTTCCACCTCACCGGCTGGCTGAGGTTACTGTCGCGCAATCGCTTCGCCGTCGGGCCGGGCTATCGCTGGCTCGCCTTACGTACCACCCTCGCTTGTTCGCTATCGAGCGCTCTTGGCCTGGCGCAAAAGGCGATCTACGGCAACAAGATCGCGCGCACGCCCTTGACCGAGCCGCCGTTGTTCGTCCTGGGCCACTGGCGCAGCGGCACCACGTTTCTACACGACCTGCTCGCCCTCGATCCGCGGCATATCTATCCGACGACTTACGAATGCTTCATGCCGCATCACTTCCTCTTGAGCGAGAACCTGGTCCGGCGGCGCTTCCCGGTGCAGGCGCATCGAGAAATTGACGACGTGGAATGGACCTGGGACTCGCCGCAAGAAGGAGAATGGGCGCTGGCACTATTGGGGCAACCGTCGCCCTATCTGACGGCGGCCTTTCCCAACCATCCGCCGCACGATGCAGCTTACCTCGATTTGGAGGGGGTAGGCCCCCGGCGGCGCGACGCCTGGAAGCGGACCTATCACCGCTATTTGCAGGCGCTGACCTTTCGCAAACCCGGCCGTCTGGTGCTGAAATCGCCGACGAACCTGGGGCGAATCAAGATCCTCCAGGAGACCTTTCCGGGGGCGAAGTTCGTCCACATCGTCCGCAATCCGTACGACGTGATACCGTCCACGTTGCGGGCGTTTCGGCTCATCTACTCCAGCATGGGCCTGCAGAAGCCGACCTTTGACGGCCTGGAAGCGATGGTCTTTTCCAGCTACGAGCGCATGTTTCGCCGACTGGAGGCGGATCGGCATCTCGTGCCGGCGGGACGCTTTTACGAGGTGAAGTACGAGGACCTGGCGCGCGATCCGGTAGGCGAGGTGAAGGCGATTTACGAGCGATTGGAAATCGCCGGCTTCGCGGCCTGGCAGCCGCGCTTGCAGGCATACCTGGCCGACCTGGGCGAATTCCACAATACCTCGCATCCGCTGGGGCCGGAGTTGCGCGAACGCATCCCCGAGATCGGCGAACCGGTCACGGGCGATCCGGAGTGCGACCGCTTTCGGCTGTTCGACGGCGTCTGCAGCTACCTGGAGAACGTCGCGCGCGAACGCCCGCTG
>JBBSES010000708.1:0-2416 GCA_038239465.1 Gemmatales bacterium | reverse complement strand
TGGACCTCACGGGCCTGCCGCCGACGCCCGAGGAAGTCGAACGCTTCGTCAAGGATGCCGCCCCGGACGCCTACGAAAAGCTCGTCGATCGGCTGCTCGCCTCGAAGCATTACGGCGAACACCGGGCGCGCACCTGGCTCGACGCCGCCCGCTATGCCGACACGCACGGCTTGCACTTCGACAACTACCGCGAAATGTGGCCCTACCGCGACTGGGTCATCGACGCCTTCAACAAGAACATGCCCTTCGACCGCTTCACCATCGAGCAGCTGGCCGGCGACCTCTTGCCGAACCGCACCCTGGAGCAGCAGATCGCCACCGGCTTTCATCGCTGCAATATCACGACCAACGAAGGCGGCGTCATCCGGGAAGAAGTCGAGGCGATGTACGCCAAGGACCGCGTCGAGACGACCGGCACCGTCTGGCTCGGCCTGACCATCGGCTGCGCCACCTGCCACGATCACAAGTTCGATCCGATCGCGCAAAAGGACTTCTATCAATTCGTCGCCTACTTCCGGAATTCGACGGTGCGGACGATGGACGGCAACGTCCACGATTCGCCGCCGATCATCACCGTGCCGCGCGTGGAAGAGCGCGATCGCTGGTTTGCCCTGCAGAAGGAAATCGCCGGCGTCCAAGGCCAACGCGACGCTCGGCTCAAGGAAGCACAGAAGCCGCTGGACGACTGGCTGACCAGCGGCGAGGCCAAGAAGCTGACCGAACCGCTCGATCCGAAGGACGTTCACCTGACCCTGGCGCTCGAAGAGAACGCCGACAGACTCCTATCGGGCAAGTTGCAAGGGGAAGACCTCGGCCTGGACCTCGGCGACGGGCTGACATACGGCGCGGGGCCGGCGGCGCCGAAGGCCCTGTATTTTGGCCCCCAAGCAAGCGTCGCCATCGCCGACGCGGGCGACTTCGAGGCCGACCAACCGTTCGCCGTCGCCACTTGGGTATTCCAGCCGGCCAACGAGAATGGGTTTACCGTCCTGGGCAAGACCGAGACGAAGGAGAAGCACACGCGCGGCTGGCGTCTGGAGATTGGCTCCCGCGCGCCGATTTTCTCGCTCCTGGGCGACAGCGCCGCGGATAACGTGGTGGTAAGCGCGGCGGTCGCCAATCGGTTGGCTCCCGGCAAGTGGCACCACCTGCTCGTCAACTACGATGGCAGCCGTAAGGCGGCCGGCATTACCTTATTCGTCAATGGCAAAGCGTTGCCGCGGAACCGGCCCGGCGATCCGGTCATCAAGGGCAGCATCCGCAACGGCGGCACGTTCCACCTGGGCGGCGACGGCGCCCGCGATTTCAACGGCGGCGCCTTGCAAGGATTGCGCGTCTATCGCAAAGCGCTGCGCGCCGAGGAAGCCGCGGTCCTCGCCTCGTGGGACCACGCGCAACGCCTCTTGAACAAAGACCCGAAGGCGTTGACGCCGCCCGAGCGTCAGGAATTGCTCATGCTCTACGTGCAGCGCAAGGACGAACGCTACACGCAGATCATCGCGGAGTTGGCCAAGCTCGAGCAGGAGCAAACGAGCATCCGTCAGCGCTCCGCCGTCACGCACGTCATGGAAGAACGACCCAACTCCATTCCCAAGACGCGCGTTCTCTTCCGCGGTCAATACGATCAGCCGCGCGAGGAAGTGATCGCCGCCACTCCCGGAGCGCTCCACGCTTTCCCACAGGGGGGGCCGAACAACCGCCTCGGCCTGGCGAACTGGCTCATGGACGCGAACAACCCGTTGACGGCGCGCGTCACCGTCAACCGCTACTGGCAAGAGGTCTTCGGCACCGGCCTGGTCCGCACCTCGGAAGACTTCGGCATCATGGGCGAGAACCCGTCGCATCCCGAATTGCTCGACTGGCTCGCGGTCGAATTCCGCGAGTCTGGCTGGGATATCAAGAAGTTCATGAAGCTGATGGTCATGTCCGGCACCTATCGCCAATCGGCGGCGGCCACGCCGGAGAAGCTTAAGAAGGATCCCAACAATCGATTATTATCGCGCGGCCCTCGCTTCCGCCTCGACGGCGAGACGCTCCGCGACACCATGTTAGCCACCAGCGGTTTGCTAGCCCGCGACAAGATCGGCGGCCCCAGCGTGCGGCCCTATCAACCGACCGGCATCTGGGAAGCGGTGGCCATGCACGGCAGCAACACCCGCTTCTACGTGCCCGATAAAGGCGACGGCCTCTATCGCCGCAGCATGTACACCTTCTGGAAGCGCGCCGCCCCGCCCGCTTCGATGGATATCTTCAACGCCCCCAGCCGCGAGGGCTGCAGCGTCCGCCGCGAGCGCACCAACACGCCGTTGCAGGCGCTGGTGACGCTCAACGATCCGCAATTCGTGGAGGCGGCCCGCGTCCTGGCCCAGCGGACCTTACTCGACCACGCCGACGATTTCGACAAACGGCTCGACTA
>JBBSES010000707.1:0-2417 GCA_038239465.1 Gemmatales bacterium | reverse complement strand
GGGGGGGGGCAGGCGCCCCCCCCCCCCCGACTTGCTTTGTGCTTGTCCTGGTCTACTTCTTGGCCGGCGTCCTCGCGGTGCCGTTGAGCAGGGCTTCGGCCTTCTTGGCACGGAAGGCTTCCATCGCTTCCTTCTGAGCGTCGGTGAAGACCTCGTTCACCTTCGTCTCATATTCGCCGCGGAGCGAGGTGACTTCCTGGAGCGCTGGGTTGCCGCCCTTGGGCAGAGCCTTCTTCCCCTTGGCCGCGGGAGCGGCGGGGGCCGGTGCCTTGGCCTTATCGGAAAGCTCTTTAAGCCTGGCCGTGAATTCCTTGGTGATCTTATCGAACTGCGGCTTCTGCTCGGCCGTCAGCTTGACTTTGGCCAACTCGTCGGCTGGGATCAGCGGGGCGGTGAAGAAGTCGGAACTGTCGGCCATGGCGCCGCCCGCGATCTGCTCGATCTTGGCGGTGGCCTTGTTCTTCTTGGCGGGCTTCGCGGCGTCGGCTTCCACGCCGAAAGCGAGCAGGCCGACGATCAAGAGCGTCGAACGCAGCAAGTTCATGCCTCACCCCTTGTCGGTAATTGATCCAGCGACCTACCTATGAGAACCCATTCCGCGGCGGAAAGTTCCGCCACGAGATCGGAATTGTGAGAAAGCTCTCACGATAGAGTAAGGGCGCGATTGGCGGCCATTAGGCACCGCGGGCATTTCCGCGCTTGACCCATCTTCCCCGAGAGCCTATAAGCCGCGCGGGGTGCCCCATATTCGCGGGAGTCGTCCATGGATCGCTCGCACGTCGGAATTCGCCTGCCGTTGACGCCCATGCGTCGCCTCGTCATCGAGGATTTGCATCAGGCGCGCAAGGTGCCCACGGTATCCGTCACGCGGCCCTATCGCCTGGCGGAACTGGCGGAAGCGCGGCGGCAGTCGTCGTTGCGGCCCTCGTGGACGGCGCTGTTCATGCGTGCCTACGCCCTGGTCGCGCGCGACACGCCCGAGTTGCGCCGCTGCTGGATGCCCTGGCCGCGACCGCACCTGTACGAACATCCCCATAGCGTGGCCGGTCTGGTGGTAGAAAGGGAGTGGCAGGGCGAGCCGATGCTCCTCGCCAGCCGTTTTCGCGGGCCGGAGAACATGAGCCTCGACGTCATCGACGCGCGCATGCGCCATTTGAAGGAAGCGCCGTTCGAAAGCGTTGGCGACTTCCGGCGACTGTTGCGCGCGGGCCAGCTGCCTAGTCCTCTGTTGCGTTTCGCCGCCTGGGCACATCTTTCGGTATCGGGCGCCTTCCGCTCGCGCAAGATGGGCACGTTCATGATGACGAGCGTCGGCAGCCTCGGCGTCAGCGCCGTCAACCCGCACTGCATGTTGTCGTCGCTGTTGTCGCTCGGGCCGATCACGGCCGACGGGGAGACGTTGCTCAATGTGACGTTCGATCATCGCATCGCCGATGGCCGGCCGATCGCGCGGGCGCTCAACGAACTGGAGCGCGTTTTGCAAACGACGCTTCTCGACGAGTTGCGTCCGCAGGGCCGTCGCGCGGCGTGAATGATCGTATCAACGGTAGTGCTTGCGAACGAAGCGGCCGATGAGTCGGTCCACCACGCCCGGCAGGAAGCGATGCACGCGGACGATCCAGCGTGCTTCCCAGCCGAGGACGACCTCGCTGGTACTGCGTTCCAGAGCTTTTAAGATGCTCTGGGCGACGTATTCGGGCGTCATACCCTTGTCGTGCTGGATGGCCATGTCGGGCCGGTGGTCGAGGAGATGCTGCTTGAGGTCGGAGCGCGTCAGCCCGGGCAGAATGGTGAGTACGTCGATGCCGTAACGCGTCATTTCGCCGCGCAGCGCTTCGGCGAGGCCGACGAGGGCGAACTTGCTTGCCGAATACTCCGTCCACATGGCGATGGCCCGGCGTGCGGTCATCGAGGCGACGTTGACGATGGCCGGCGTTTTTCCCTGGGCGAGCAGGGGTATGGCCTGACGCATCAGTTCGGCCGGGGCGAAGAAATTGACCTCCATGATTCGCCGCGCCATCTCGGGCGAGGAGTCGGCGAAGTATCCCTGGCGGCCGATGCCGGCGTTGTTTACCAGTACGTCGAGGCCGCCGAGACGCTCGCCGACGGTCTCGATCAATCGGACGCGATCGTCGGCCGAGGTTACATCCGTGGGGACGACGAAAATGTCATGGCCGTCCGTCTTGAGGCTATCGGCCAACTCGTCCAGCTTTTCGCGGGAGCGGGCGGCGACGGCGACCACCATGCCGCGACGGACGGCTTCTTGTGCCAGGGCACGGCCGATGCCGCTAGAGGCGCCGGTGATCAGGATGCGCAGGCCCGCGAGGTCGCGTTTCACGGCGAAAACTCCGCTTGTGCGATTCTTGGCGAGCAGGGCGGCGTAAGCCCCCCGTGGTTTGGGTAAAAAGATCCACGGG
>JBBSES010000706.1:0-2418 GCA_038239465.1 Gemmatales bacterium | reverse complement strand
CGCCAAGCAGTTCGGCTGAAAGCCAATAGAGGATGATTGCGAAGAAATGTTATTCAAGCGTCACGAACGGCCGCGCCAGCATGTAGCTCAACAAACCCACGGCGGCCAAGAGCAGCAACCCGAAGAGAAAATTCGACATCCAGAGATTGACGCCCGAGGCCGGTTCCGCTTCCTCCATCGTTACCGATCGCGTAACGCCGGTCGCTTCGGGATAAGGGTAAACGTCCGGCATGGCACCGACGGGCGCCGGCCGTTTCTTCTTGCTGCCTTTCTTGACGGGAACCAACGGCGCCTCGACCGGCGGCGGTGCCGGGTCGGCGGCCGTCTGTTCGGGACTGGCCGCGCGATGGAAGGGATAAATCTCCGGTGCTTCGGCCGGCTCTGAGTCCGCTAATCGCAGCGGCGTGCTTTCCTTCTCCGGCGCCTCCGTCTCAAAGGTCGGCGCATCGCCATCGCGGGCCAATTCGCGCTCGGCCTCCTCGGGCGGATAAGTGCCGCGCAGGTCGGCGATGTAATTCTCCACGTCGGCCGACTGCATCGCTTCCGACAGCGAGGCATAGGGCCGCAGCATGTGGCTGGGGTTGTGCTCCAGCAGACGGCCACGCAAGCGCTCGGCCTCGCGCTCGTCACCCGCGGATAGCGCCGCGTCGGCCGCGAGGATGAGGTAGCGGTCGCGCGTCTGCGCCACGCCCTGCGCTTCCTCGCGGTTGGCCAAGTGTTCGTAGAGGTGTGCCAGGCGCTTGTCAGCGGCCATCGCTTATCTCCCATTCAAGGCAAGGCCGATTCGCCCATCAGCCAGCGGTCGCACTCGCGGGCGGCGCCTCGGCCTTCGTTGATAGCCCAGACGACCAGGCTCTGGCCGCGGCGCATGTCGCCTGCCGCGAATATGCCGGGAACGCTGGTCAAGAACTTACCGTGTTCCGCCTTGGCGTTGCTACGCGGGTCTTTCTCCACGCCCAGCTGATCGAGCAATTGATTCTCCGGCCCGAGGAAGCCCATCGCCAAGAGTACCAGCTGCGCGGGCCAAACGTGTTCGCTGCCGGGCACGTCTTTGGGGATGATGCGTCCATTGTCGCGCGTCCATTCGACGCGCATGGTAACGAGTTCCTTGACGCGGCCCTGCTCGTCGCCGACGAATTTCTTGGTGGTGATGAGATATTCGCGCGGATCCTTGCCGAAGAGCGCCTCGGCCTCTTCTTGGCCGTAATCGAGTTTGTAGACCTTGGGCCACTGCGGCCAGGGGTTGTCGGAGGCGCGGCCCATCGGCGGCATCGGCATGATTTCAAATTGGACCAAGCTCTTGCAGCCGTGCCGTAGCGAGGTGCCGACGCAATCGGTGCCGGTGTCGCCGCCGCCGATAACGACGACATCTTTGCCCTCGGCCGAGAGGTACTGGCCATCGGCATGGCAGCTGTCCAACAAGCTCTTGGTGTTGGCGTGCAAGAACTCCATCGCCATGTGGATGCCCTTGTGCGACCGCCCTTCAGCGGGCAGGTCGCGCGCCTGGGTGGCGCCGCCACACAGGACGACGGCGTCGAAGTCCTCGCGCAACTTGGCAGCCGGCAACTGTTTGCCGACTTCGCAGTGCGTGACGAACCTGATCCCCTCGGCGGCCATGAGGTCGATGCGCCGCTGCACCGTCTTCTTGTCGAGCTTCATGTTGGGGATGCCGTACATGAGCAAGCCGCCAATGCGGTCGGCGCGCTCGAAGACGGTGACGAGATGGCCGGCGCGGTTCAGCTGGGCCGCGGCCGAAAGTCCCGCCGGTCCAGAGCCGACGACGGCGACCTTCTTGCCGGTGCGCTTGGGGGGCGGTTCGGGGACGATCCAGCCTTCCTCGAAGCCCTTATCGACGATGGCGCACTCGATGCTCTTGATAGTGACGGCCGGTTCGCTGATGCCGAGGACGCACGAGCCTTCGCACGGCGCGGGACAAACGCGGCCGGTGAACTCGGGAAAGTTGTTGGTCTTGTGCAGGCGCTCCAGGGCTTCTTGCCACAGCCCGCGATAGACCAGGTCGTTCCACTCGGGAATGAGGTTGTTGATGGGACACCCGGCGGCCAATCCTTCGATGAGAGTGCCGGTGTGGCAGAAGGGCACGCCGCAATCCATGCAGCGGGCGCCCTGCTTTTGCAGCATGGCCACGTCGGCATGTTCGTGGAATTCGTGCCAATCGTGGACGCGCTCGGCCGGCGCCTTGGCGAGCGGCAGTTCGCGTGGGTATTCGAGAAATCCGGTAGGCTTGCCCATGTCAGGACCTTGGTAAGAATGCGGCGCGGAGGATCGAACCCTGTTACAGGTCGTCTGGATTGATGCCCAGGGAGCGTAGTTTTTCCGCGAATTTCTGAGCGCGTTGGCGTTCGAGGTCAGCGCGTTGGCGTTCGAGGTCAGCGCGCCGGCGCTCTTGGTCGGTGCGTT
>JBBSES010000705.1:0-2433 GCA_038239465.1 Gemmatales bacterium | reverse complement strand
TCGGGCCAATGCCGTTCGGCGGTTGAGAGCCTGTTCCGAAAGCCGCAGGCGAAAGCCCGCGGCTACAAAATCCGCCGTAATCGTAGCCGCGGGCTTTAGCCCGCGGCACCTTCTGGAACAGGGTCTATCAATATTCACCCGGCCCGCGGCATTTCGCGGGCCGGCAGCGGAGACGATACCATGCCTCAAACCGTTCATATCGCTCCCTACACGGAAGGGCCGGAAGGCCCGTCTCGTCAGGATCTCAAGCTCGCGCGCCGCGTGAGTCGCAAGCAGGGCCTCTTCGATCCCACCTTGCTCCGCGCTGCTCTCGTGCAAGCATTCGTCATGCTGCGGCCGGACATTCAGTGGAAGAATCCGGTCATGTTCGTCGTCGAGGTCGGCACCGTCTTGACGACCATCTTCACCGTCGCCGTGCTGTTCGGCTATCAAACGCAAGCGTCGCTCGGCTACCTCATTGCCCTCGACGTTTGGCTCTTCCTGACGGTCCTGTTCGCCAACTTCGCCACCGCGTTGGCCGAGGCGCGCGGCAAGGCGCAGGCCGATTCGCTGCGCAAGACGCGGCAGGAAACGCCGGCCTATCGCCTGATCGACAATGGCCAGACGGAGGAAGTCGCCTCCACGGCGCTCAAGGCGGGCGACCGCGTCGTCGTGGTGGCCGGCCAGGTGGTCCCCGGCGACGGCGAGATCGTCGAAGGCGTCGCCTCGGTGGACGAGTCGGCCATTACTGGCGAATCGGCGCCCGTGGTCCGCGAGGCCGGCGGCGACCGCTCCGGCGTCACCGGCGGCACGCGCGTGCTGTCCGACCGCATCGTCGTCAAGATCACCGCGAGCGCCGGCACCTCGTTCCTCGACCGCATGATCGCCCTGGTCGAAGGCGCCAGTCGCCAACGGACGCCGAACGAAATCGCGCTGTCGCTGGTGCTGTCGGCCTTCACGCTGATCTTCCTGATCGTGGTGGCGGCGCTGTGGCCTATGGCGCTAAACGCCGAGCTGTACATGAAGGCTTACCTGGGCACGGCCGACCCGGTCAAGAGCCTCGGCACCGACGTTCCGACCCTGGTGGCCCTGCTCGTCTGCCTGATTCCGACGACCATCGGCGCCTTGTTGGCCGCCATCGGCATCGCCGGCATGGACCGGGCCTTGCGGGCCAACATCATCGCCAAGAGCGGCAAGGCGGTCGAGGTCGCCGGCGACGTGGATACGCTGCTCCTCGACAAGACCGGCACCATCACGATGGGTAACCGCCGGGCTACGCGCTTCATACCACTAGGCGAATACTCGGCTTCCGAACTCGGCTACCTCGCGGCCCTCGCCTCGTATGCCGATCAAACGCCGGAAGGCAAGAGCATCGTTGAATTGCAGCAGACCATGCCGGGCGAAGGGGGACGTGCCGTGGGGTCGAATTCGACCTTACCCGTCGGCTCGCGCTTCGTCGAGTTCACGGCACAGACGCGCATGAGCGGCGTGGACCTGGCCGACGGTCGGCGCATCCGCAAGGGCGCGCCCGATTCGATCCTGAGCTATGTGAAAGATCAGCACGGCGACTTGCCGCCGCGCGTGCAAGAGCAGGTCGATGCCGTCGCCTCACGCGGCGCCACGCCCTTGCTGGTCAGCGAAGGCAATCGCGTCGCCGGCGTCGTCGTCCTCGAAGACATCCTCAAGCCCGGCATCGCCGACCGCTTCGAGCGATTGCGGCGCATGGGGCTGCGCACGGTCATGGTCACGGGCGACAACCCCCTGACAGCGAAGGCCATCGCCGAGCAAGCGGGCGTGGACGACTACATCGCGCAAGCGACCCCCGAGGCCAAGCTCGCCTACATTCGCAAGGAACAAGCGGGCGGCAAGCTCGTCGCCATGATGGGCGACGGCACCAATGACGCTCCGGCCCTGGCGCAAGCGGACGTGGGCGTGGCCATGAACTCCGGTACGCAAGCCGCCAAGGAGGCGGGCAACATGGTGGACCTCGATAGCGACCCGACCAAGCTCATCGAAGTCGTCGAGGTCGGCAAGCAGCTGCTGATGACGCGCGGCGCCCTGACGACGTTCTCCATCGCCAACGACCTGGCGAAGTACTTCGCCATCGTGCCGGCGTTGTTCGCCGCCACGCTGCCCTGGCTGAAGGCACTGGATGTCATGCACCTGCATTCGGCGACTTCGGCCATCCTGTCGGCCGTCATCTTCAACGCGCTCATCATCCCGATGCTGATCCCGATCGCGCTGCGCGGCGTCACTTATCGTCCCATCGGCGCCGATGCCCTGCTGCGGCGCAATCTGCTCGTCTGGGGGTTGGGCGGCGTCATCGTGCCGTTCGTGGGCATCAAGATCATCGACCTGGTGCTGGTGGCCTTGTATCTCGTGTGAGGCGAGCGGCGGAAGAAAACTTACCGCGGCGAGCGTCGAGGCGTAAGCCCGACGTGTGAGCAAATTCCC
>JBBSES010000704.1:0-2436 GCA_038239465.1 Gemmatales bacterium | reverse complement strand
GCCGCCGCTACCCTAAATCGAGGCTTTGACGCAGCACTAGGGAATGCGCCACACCACTCACCAAGCGGTTCGACGTATAGACTGCCCTCGTATCGATAGGATCCGGATCGAGAAAACACGATCCGAAATACCGGGCACGTGCCAAAACATGGGCCGCGGTCGAGGACTATCTCCGTAATGCCCGCATGAGCCACGCCTAAAACCCTCCGCGTCTTTACGACTTACCCCGGCCCCGGTTTCTCGCCAAAAGCCGTCGGGCCGCCACAAGTAATGCCTCGTCCTCGACGTCCCAGACGCCCCCCGCGTCCGACACCCCGGCCGCCGCCGCCAAGTTCAACACGAGTTGTCCCAAGCGCATCTCGGGGAATATCACACGCAGTTCCAACACCGCCTCGGCTAGTTCGTCGCTTATTACCGCTTTCATGGCAATCGATCCTCCACCGTTGGCCGGCCGCCATATGCTTCGGGCGGCTCGTCGATCACTTCCACCCGCACTGTCGTGCCAGGCAGAAACTTCGCCACCCTTGTCGCCCGCGTCACTCCATCGTTGATCGACAACTCCCCGTCGGTGCCACGGCTTACTAGCAGCGGCGGCATCCCCGAAGTGTTCAGGCCGTGCCGCGCGATCTGCCGGTGAAGTTTGACTGGGTCGGCCCCATCGCGCCGGCTCGGCGGCAGGCGTAGCGTCCTCGGATCAACGTCGAGGAACTCGCGCGGCGCCATACGAGAAGTGTACCGTTAATTGCGGAGATGTTGAAAGAGCTTTACAGCCAATCAAAAGGCCTGACCGGTCGGCACATGAAGTTAGAACAACTCGTTGATCGGCGTGCCCTGCGACAACACCATATGCGGCCGGCCGGCGTGGTCGAGGTGACTCAGCTGCGTGTCGATATCGAGGTGCCGATAAATGGTCGCCAATACGTCGTGCGGCAGCTTGCGATTGTCCTTGGGATACGCGCCCTTGGCGTCGGAGGTGCCGACGACGCGGCCGCCCTTGACACCGCCGCCCGTGAAGGCCGCGCTCATCACATAGGGCCAGTGGTCCCGGCCGGCGTCGTTGTTGACGACCGGCGTGCGGCCCATCTCGCCCCAGGCGACCACCAGCGTCGAGTCGAGCAGGCCGCGCTGTTCGAGGTCGTCGATGAACGCCGTGAACGCCCGGTCCCAGCGCGGCAGGAAACCGCGCCGCTGCGAGTCGAAGCCCTGCTTGTGGAAGTCCCACCAGCGCAGATCGACCGTCACCAGCCGCACGCCCGACTCGACTAGGCGGCGGGCCAGCAGCATGCGCTGCGCCCAGTTGGGCGAACCGCAGCGCTGGGGATCCTTCGGATCGAATTCCGGCATCATGCCGTAGCGCTCGCGCAGCGCCTCGGGTTCCTTGTCGAGGTCGAAGGCGTCGCGGGCGCGGGTGCTTTGCAGAATCTCGATGGCCTGCGCCTGGTACTTGGTGACGACCTGCGCCGCGTCGCCGATGCCGAAGCGGTCCAGCGAGCCGAGCAACCGGCGGCGGTCCCGCAGTTGCGCGGCCGAGATGGCGTCGTTCAGCTTCAAGTTCGGGATGCGAAACGGCGCCGGGCTCGCGGGGTCGGCCATCGTCTCGAACGGCTCGCAACTCTTGCCGAGCCAGGCGGCGCCGGTGCCGGGGATGTTGCGCGGGATCATGACGTAGGCGGGCAGGGCGGCGTCGAGGTGCTGCTTTTGCTTGACGACGTGAGCGCCGCAGCTGGGCATGACGTTCACGTCCGGGCTGCCGGTGTTGCCGGGATAGCCGGTGAAGCAGATTTGATCGCCATCGGAATGGCCGACGTTACCGTCTTCGGGCCGATGCCCCAGGCTGCGGACGATGGCCCACTTGTCCATCATCTTGGCGCTGAGCGGCAGCATTTCACTAAGGATAATGCCGGGCACGTTCGTCTGAATGTGTTTGAACTCGCCGCGGATGCCGTCGGCCGCGTCGGGCTTGGGATCCCACATGTCGTGCTGGCTGGGGCCGCCGCGCATCCACAGGATGATGACCGACTTGGTCCGGTCCACCTTCTGGCCCGCTTGCGCCGCCTGCGCTTCCAGACGCAGCAGATGCGGCAGCGACAGGCCGCCGGCGCCGATGAGGCCGGCCTTGAGAAAGTCACGACGACCGAGGGTCCGGCGAAACTCGGGGCAGACGCGGGACAAGGAGGGAGTCATGCGGCAGGCTCCATGCGGAGTCGGTCGGCGGGTGGGTAGGCATAAGATAGTATAACCGCGGCGCGGGACCTGTCCAGCGGTTTGGGGCCGCGCTTGGCGAGCGTCGAAGCGTCAGCCCGACGTGGGACGATTGCCATCCGGCGAGCGGGGGGCGTTAGCCCCAATACCGTTTAACGAAGCTCGATGTTCAGTACGATGTACAGTATTTTTCAGGCGATTTTTCAATGTACAAACAAGTGAACATCGTCCTTC
>JBBSES010000703.1:0-2448 GCA_038239465.1 Gemmatales bacterium | reverse complement strand
GTAGCTGAATTCGCCAGAATTCAGACGAAGTGCGGGACGCCGCTACCCTAAATCGAGGCTTTGACGCAGCACTAGTGCGCTTGTAAGTGGCCGGTATCCGCGAGGTGCGAGTCCTGGACCGAAGCGGCGGTGTGGACGCCACGCATATTGACAGCGCTCGAACAGGGCGTCAAAGGAGGCGTTTGGTCCAGTTTGCTGGACAAGGTGCTGACGGAGCGAAACCTGCGCGTCTCGGCCCGAAAGGTGGCCGCGAACGGAGGCGCTCCGGGCGTGGATCACGTGAGCGTCGATGCTTTTCTCGCCGACCTGGATCGGAACGTGGCGAAACTGACAACGGCGTTGGGCGACGGTCCCTACGAACCGCAGGCGATCCGGCGGGTGTACATCCCGAAACCGGGGAGCCACGAACGGCGTCCGCTGGGGATTCCCACGATCCGGGACCGCGTCGTGCAAGGGGCGGTACGCCACGTCATCGAGCCGATCTTCGAGCGGGAATTCGCCGAGCGCAGCTACGGCTTTCGGCCCGGACGGGGCTGCAAGGACGCGCTGCGTCAGGTGGACGACCTCTTGAAGCAAGGCTACGTGTACGTGGTCGATGCCGACTTGAAGAGCTACTTCGACACGATTCCGCACGACCGGCTGATGGCCCGGCTGCGGGAACGAAGCGGACCAACGGCACGAGCCTGTCGTGTATCATCGCGGATATTAACGCGACGCTGCGCGGTTGGTTTGGGTATTTTCAGCATAGCTATCGCACGACGTTCGCGTCGGTGGACGGTTGGATGCGGCGTCGCCCGCGGAGCCTTCTCCGCAAGCGTGCCGGTCGCCGGGGCCACGGCCGGGGCGCCGACCATCAACGGTGGCCGAATGCATACTTTGCCGCGCATGGGTAGTTCTCCCTGGAAGTCGCCCATACGGCGGCGTGTCAATCCCCTCGGGGGTAAGACCATCAGCTGGAAAGCCGGATGCCGGAAATCCGCCCGTCCGGTTTGGAGGGAGGGGGGGGCCGAAATCAATCGGTCCTCCCTACCCCTATCCAAGGGTATTGGCTAAACGTGGCTAAACGGGGGAGGATTTCTCGAGCGCGGCCTTGGCCGCCGCCGTCACGTCGTTGTCGTCGTTGTCCCACAGCGCCGCCAAGTTTTGCTTGATGCGGCGGTTAGCCAGCTTCATGAAATAGCGGCCCGTCGTCGCCTCGTGGAGCAGGTCGGCCATTTCGCCGTCACCATTGCCGTTGCGGCGCATGAGCAGTTCGTCCAGACGGCTCAGCGTGCAACTCGATGCATAGAGGTCGCAGGCGGCGTCGGCAATGCGTTCTTGCACGTATTGCCGTTCCAGAATGCCTTCGCGGTAGTGGCGCAGCACGCCCTGAACGGCCAGGCCGAAATCGCGGACGCGCTTGCCGAGCTCGCTGGCCTCGGTCCTCAGCGTGCCGACGGAGCGCACCGGAATCTCGGGCGTCGTGATCCGCGCCTCGACCTGGCTGCGTCCAAACTTCCAGAGCGTGCCCCAGTCCTTCCACGGCTGCGAGATGGCGTCGAGGACGCCCTTCAATTGCTCGCCGACTCCGCGCATGCCGACCAGGGCGATGAACGCGCGCAGCACGTCGTTGGCCCCCTCGCCGATCATGTTGATGCGCGCGTCGCGCATCATGCGCTCGTAGGGCTGATCCGTGAAATAGGCCTTGCCGCCGTAGATTTGGATGGTGTCGTTGACGATTTGCCACAGCGCGTCGGTGGACCAGACCTTGAGCATGGCGGTTTCGAGCATGTAGTCCTCGAAGCCGCGATCGATGAAGGAAGCGCATTGTGCCGTGGTCGCTTCCATGGCGAAGACGTTGGCGGCCATGTAGGCGATCTTCTTGCGCACCAACTCGAATTCGCTGAGCGGCTGCTTGAACTGCACGCGCTTCTTGGCGTGTTCCAGGGTGGCTTTGAGGCAGGTCTTGGCGGCGCCGGTGCAGCTGGCGCCGAAGGTGGTGCGGCCAAAATCGAGGACCGTCAGGGCGACGCGCAGCCCCTTGCCGACCTGGCCGAGGACGTTTTCCTTGGGGACGAAGAGGTCCTTGAAGGTGATCCAGCCAGTGGCGGTGCCGCGGATGCCGACCTTGTCCATGCGCGCCGTCTTGACGCCGAAGCCGGGCATGTCGGGCGTCACCAGAAAAGCGGTGATCTTGGTTTCCTTGCTGCCCTCGACCGGCGTCCGCGCCATGACGGTGAGGACCTGCGCGATGCCGCCATTGGTGATGTAGTATTTCTCGCCGTTGAGCAGCCAGCCGTTACCGTCGGGCGTGGGGGTGGCCGTGGTCTGTACGTTGGCGGCGTCGCTGCCTGCTTCCGGCTCGGTGAGGGCGAAGGCGGCCAGATGCTCGCCAGTTAAAAGGCCCGGCAGCCAGCGGCGTTTTTGCTCCTCGGTGCCGAACAGGAGCAGCCCACGGATGCCGATGCT
>JBBSES010000702.1:0-2454 GCA_038239465.1 Gemmatales bacterium | reverse complement strand
GCAGAGCCGTGACCAGGACGCTTAGCGAGGAGGCCACGATGCAAGCCGCGCGCGAACGAGTGCAAAGGCGTTCCAAGGGCACTAACCTCCTCAAATCGACCATTACCGTTTGCGCCCGAGAAGGCAGATATTGATCATGCAGCCGCGCGCCCATTGGGCCCGGCGATCGAGCCAGCGCGACAGCCGATGCTGCTTCAGATGGAACGGGATGAGATGCAATCCATACTCGCGCTCGACCTCGACGCCGGCCTCTTCGAGCGTGGTCTTCATGCCGCGCCAGGTGCTGAAGTTCTCGTAGCCGTCGAAGGGACGCAAGCGCAGGGCGGTGGCCAGGCGGACGACCGGACTCCAGACCAGGTTCGGCGTGCTCACGGCCAGGGTGCCGCCGCTCTTGAGGACGCCGGCCATTTGCCGCAGCGCTTCGTTTGGCGATGGCGTGTGTTCGATGCACTCCGACGACACCACGAGATCGAAACGCTCGGCGCCGAAATGATCGATGAGTTGAAGGGCGTCGGCGCGTTCCACCTCACAGCCGACGCGGCGGCGCGTCTGTTCGAGCAGCGTCGGGCCGATGTCGCACGCCGTCACAAGCGCGCCCCGTGCGCGCAGGCGTTCGCTGAAGAAGCCGAGGCCGCAGCCGACGTCGAGCGCGCGTTTGCCGATGACCATGTCATCCGAGAGAAAATCGTCGATCAACACCTCGACGCGCCGGCCGGTGTCGTAATCCGATAGCGCCTGGTCGAAGCGGCGGCCCAGGTTTTCGTGGCACAAGTCCCGGCGATCCAGGGTTCGGTTCATGGAAATTCCTCGCCAACGAGAGGGTGGCTCTTAGCCGGCGCGACGCTGTCCGTCCTGGAACGAAGGCCGCTCGGCGTCATCGCCGATTCGCTTGACAATGTACAAGGGACGTTCCTTGACCTGTTCCAGGATGCGGCCGATGTATTCGCCCAGAACGCCCAAGATGGCGATCTGACAACCGCCGAGAAAGAGGACGCAAACGATCAAGGAGGTCCATCCCGGCTGAGTGGTCTGGGCGATCAGGTGCATGGCCAGGGCGTAGATGCCATAGAGAAAACTCAGGCCGATAATGGCGCAGCCCATCAGAGCGGAGAGGCGCAACGGGTAGAAGCTAAATGAAGTCAACCCGTCGGCGGCGAGGCGAAGACTGCGGCTGAACGAATACTTGGGCCGCCCGGCAAAGCGGCGCGGCGCCTCGTACTCGAAGCGCCCCTGCCGGAAGCCGAGCCAGGGGACCAGGCCGCGCAGGAAGCGCTGCCGTTCGGGAAGGGCGTTGAGGACATCGACGACGGGGCGGCCCATCAGGCGAAAATCGGCGCTGCCCGCTTCGAGCGGAACGCGCGTCGCCCAGTTGAAAAAGCGGTAAAAGCCGGCGGAAGCGAGGCGCTTGAGCAGGCCGGCTTCCACCGATTCCTTGCGAATGGTGTTGACCACGTCGTCGCCCGCCCGCCAACGATCAATCAGTTCCGGGATCAGCGCGGGAGGGTGCTGCATGTCGCAGTCCATGGTGATGACGCCATCGCCCCGCGCGTGCGCGAGGCCGGCGCTCAGCGCCGCCTGGTGGCCAAAGTTGCGGGAAAGCACGAGAGAGCGGACGCGCGGATCGCCGCGCCGGAGGCCGTCCAGAACTTCGGCCGAACCGTCGGTGCTGCCGTCATCCACGAAGATGAATTCGAACCGATAGGGCAGGGGATCGCAGACGCGGCGCAATTCCTCGTGGACTTTGGGCAGGCATTCCGCTTCGTTGAGCAGCGGCACGACGACGGAAATCAACAGGCTTGGCGTGGCCACGGCGACACTCCCTGTCGAAATAGCTCGGACGGAAAGCGCGCCTTAGAACGGAAACGCACTCCCACCCGCGCAATCGTGTGGTCGGCTATCGACTTCGCGTTGTACGTCGCTTCGGCAGGGGCTTATGTCGAAAGGGTCGGCCAGCGTCAAGGCCAGCCTGGCGAGGCAGAGATGCCTCGGGCCGATCAGGGCAACAGGCCGGCTTGCCTCAATGCCTCACGCATCAATGCCTGTTTATCCGACGAGAGGGGGCCAACGGGGGCGCGGCACGGCCCGAGCGAGCGATCGAGCATGGCCAGCGCCGCCTTGACGCCGCCCGGTGCCGTGCCGAGAGTCAGGCTGAGACGCACCGGATTCAGGCGCAGTTGTGCGGCCTTGGCGGCCGCGTGGTCGCCGCGCCGAAAGGCTTCGTAGATTTCGACCACGAGCGCCGGCGCGATGTTGGCGGTCGCCGGCACCGCGCCCTTGGCCCCCATCGCGAGGGCCGAGTAGATCAAGGTATCGCGGCCCATCAACACCGCGAAGGACTCGGGCACGACGCGGATGTATTCCATCGTGTTCTGCAGATCGCCGCTGCTGTCCTTGACGGCCACGATGTTGGGAATTCGCGCCAGTTTAGCGACGGTATCGACGTCGATCTTCAGT
>JBBSES010000701.1:0-2454 GCA_038239465.1 Gemmatales bacterium | reverse complement strand
GCCGGGGGCGGGGGTACACCAACCCCCCCCCCGGGCGGCGCGCAATACACCCCCGTCCGGGGGGCGAAACCGCCACCGCGCCCCCCGGCGCGGCGAAACGATGTATTTATCGAACATAACGATCTCAATCGGAGAAGCGCTGATATGGCCAAGCAATTGCTATATACCGACGACGCCCGCAAGAAGCTCTTCGCGGGCGCCGAGAAGCTGGCCCACGCGGTCGGCCTGACCCTCGGGCCGACCGGCCGCAACGTCATCATCGACAAGAGCTTTGGCGGCCCTTCCGTCACCAAGGACGGCGTCACCGTCAGCAAGGAAATCGACCTGCCCGATCCGTTCGAGAACATGGGCGCCAAGCTCGTCAACGCCGTCGCCCAGAAGACTAGCGACGTGGCCGGCGACGGCACCACCACCGCGACCATCATGGCGCTGGCCATCTATCAGGAAGGCCTGCGCAACATTACCGCCGGCGCCAACCCGATGGCGGTCAAGCGCGGCATCGAGAAGGCCGTGGACGTCGTCCTCGCCGAACTCGACAAGATGGCCAAGAAGCTGTCCAAGAAAGAAGAGATGGAGCACGTCGGCAGCATCAGCGCCAACAACGATCCGACCGTCGGCAAGATGATGGCCGACGCCTTCGAGAAGGTCGGCAAGGACGGCGTCATCACCGTCGAGGAAGGCAAGACCTCCGAGACCGTACTCGAATTCGTCGAGGGCATGCAGTTCGAGAAGGGCTATATCTCGCCCTACTTCGTCACCGATCCGCAAGACATGAAGGTCGAACTCGAAGACCCGCTCATCCTCATCTTCGAGAAGAAGCTGAACAACGTCCGCGACATGCTGCCCCTGCTGGAGAAGGTCAGCCAGAGCGGTAAGCCGCTCTTGATCATCGCCGACGACGTGGAGAGCGAAGCGCTGGCCATGCTCGTGGTCAACAAGCTGCGCGGCATCTTGAACGTCTGCGCCGTCAAGGCGCCGGGCTTCGGCGACCGCCGCAAGGCCATGATGGGCGACATCGCCACTCTGACCGCCGGCACGTTCATCAGCGAAGACCTGGGCATCAAGCTGGAGAACGTCAGCGTCGATCAACTCGGCAAGGCCAAGACGGTGCGCGTCGAGAAGGAAAGCTGCACGATCATCAGCGGCGCCGGCAAGAAGGAAGCGATCCAGAAGCGCATCGAGCAGATTCGGGCGCAGATGAATCAGACCGAGAGCGAGTACGACAAGGAGAAGTTCAGCGAGCGTCTGGCGAAGCTGACGGGCGGCGTGGCCATCATCCGCGTGGGAGCGGCCACCGAAGCCGACATGAAGCAGAAGAAGGGCCGCGTCGAGGACGCCCTGCACGCCACTCGGGCGGCCGTGGCCGATGGCATCGTGGCCGGCGGCGGCGTGGCGCTGTTGCGCTGCATCCCGGCCGTGGACGCGCTGGCCGAGAAGCTCAAGGGTGACGAACGGCTCGGCGCCGAACTGGTCGGCCGCGCCCTGGAAAAGCCCATCCGCATCATCGCCACCAACACGGGCGTCGATGGCGCCGTGGTCGCCGACGAGGTCAGCCAACAAAAATCGCCGACTGTCGGGTATAATGCCAATACCCGCGAATATGTCGATATGTTCAAGGCGGGCATCGTCGATCCGGTGCGCGTGACCCGGTCGGCCCTGACCAACGCGGCCAGCATCGCCGGCCTGATGCTGACCACCGAAGTCATGGTGACGCGCATCGACGAGGATGAGCCTAAAAACAAGGTGCAAGGGGCGATCCGCTAACGGAAGCGATGAGCTTTTAGCGATCAGCCGTCAGCCAATTCTCGGAGCGGATTTCCTCCGCGCCGGAAACGGCTGGCGGCTGTTCGGCTGAAAGCGGATCGCTCAAAGCTGAGAGCGACGCATGGCGAGCAAGCGCGACTATTACGAAATTCTCGGCGTCGGCAAGGAAGCCAGCGCGGACGAGGTCAAGAAGGCCTACCGCAAACTGGCCATGCAACACCATCCCGACCGCAACGGCGGCGACGCCGACGCCGAGGTGAAATTCAAGGAAGCGACCGAAGCGTATCAGGTGCTTTCGGACAATGAGAAACGCCAGCGCTTCGACCGTTACGGCCATGCCGGCCTCGACGGCGCCGGCGGCGGCTCTCCCTTCGGCAACGGCGCCGGCATGGGCGACGCGCTCAACGACTTCCTCGCCAACGTGTTCGGCGAGGATGTCTTCGGCGGCCGCGGCGGCGCGCGTGGCGGCCGCGACTTGCAAATCACCGTCGAGATCGACCTGACCGAAGCCTATCGCGGCGCCGTCAAGACGATCACCATTCCGCGCGAGGAAGTCTGCAACGATTGCTCCGGCAGCGGCGCCAAGCGCGGCACCAATCCCGCCATGTGCCGCCGTTGCAACGGGCACGGCGTCGTCCTGACGAATCAAGGTTTCTTCCGCGTGCAGCAGACCTGCCGGGCGTGCGGCGG
>JBBSES010000700.1:0-2458 GCA_038239465.1 Gemmatales bacterium | reverse complement strand
GGGACTGGACGAGCCGGCGAAACCGTGAGCGCGAAACGTAAACGAGGAGATGGAGCGAGTGATGCCCGACGTAGTCCTATCGATTCTGGCGCATCCCGACGATGCCGAAATTCTATGTGCGGGCAGCATGGCGCGCCTGGTCCGCGAGCAGGGCTGGCACGCGCATTTCGCCACGATAACGCCGGGCGATTGCGGCTCGGCGGAACTCGGCCCCGAGGAAATCAGCCGCCTTCGCCGCGCCGAAGGGGCCGCCGCGGCGGCGATGCTGGGCGGCGTCTATCACTGCCTGGAAGAACGCGACTTGCTCGTCGTCTACCACGAACGGCCCTTGGAGAAGATCGTCCGTCTCATGCGTCAAGTCCAGCCGCGCATCGTGCTGACCCATAGCCCGGCCGACTACATCCTCGACCACGAGATGACCAGCGCCCTCGTCCGCGCCGCCGCCTTCGCCGCCCCCGTGCCCAACTTCCTGCGCGACCGGCAACCGGGGGCGCCGCTCGCCCACATTCCGCATCTCTATTATTGCGATCCGATCGAGGGCAAGGACCCGCTCGGCCGCGACGTGCCCCCGTCATTTCGCGTCGATATTAGCAACTTCATCGGCCTCAAGGCGGACCTGCTCGCCTGCCACGCCAGTCAACGCGACTGGCTCTTGAAGCACCACGGCATCGACCACTATCTCGAAGCGATGCGCGACTGGTCCGCCCAGCGCGGCCGCGAGTGCGGCGTCGCCTTCGCGGAAGGGTTTCGCCAGCATCTGGGGCACAGTTATCCGCAAGACAATCTGCTAGGCGAAGTGCTGGGAAAGCGGTGACGCAAACCAGCAACTTGCGGACGCGCTCGGCGATAACGGATGGGCGGGGATTCAGCTGGCTGACATTCCCCCGATACGCAGAGGCCCCTCCCGGATTCGAACCGGGGATGGTGGATTTGCAATCCACTGCCTTACCACTTGGCTAAGGGGCCGTGAAGGTGGGATGAATCCTAGCGGTCGCGTGGAAAAGTGTCAATTTCAACACGGTGGCGCCCTTTTTCCAGCCTCTTATTGCTTCAGTCGTTTCGCCAGCTGGCCGATGCGCTCCTGGCATTCGGCGCGGGCGGCTCCATAAGCCTTCGCCTCGAGGCGGCCGGACTTGAGATAGTCGAGGACGATCTGCTCGGCGGCCATGAACTCGGCGCAGGCCTGTCCCACGGCCGCCGCGATGCCGAGCGGAATCGTCGTCACGCCGTTGCGGTCGCCGTGCAGCAAGTCACCGGGATGGACGGCCACGCCGCCGACGTGGACCGGGACATTGATCTGCGGAATGTGGCAGTAGCCGTGGGCGCAGATAGTGCCGTCGGTGAAGCAGGGAAAACGCAGGGCCTCGACCTGGTCGAGGTCGCGGCCGGCGCCGCTGGTGATGAGGCCGACGGCGCCGAACGCCTGATATGTGGAACACATGACCTCGCCGAAGGTCGCCGCCGCCACCGGGCTGTCGAGGTCTTGAAAGACAACGACGGCCGGGCCGGGCAGCGCTGCGAACGCCGCCACCTGGTCGGCCAGGCCGGCGTAGACGTTGCCCGACGCGGGGGGCGCCGCCGAGCGGAACGTCGCCGTCGCCGCGTAGCCGACCATCACCGGCAGCGAGGGATAGCAGGCGCGGATGCGGGCGTCCATGTATCCCGCCGTGCGCGGCCTCTGGTCGAACAGTTCCACCACGTTGCAGATGGTCGGCGTGTCGTACTTGCGGAGCAAGTCGAGGTCGGCGGCGGTTGGCATGAAATCCTGGGTGGTTAGCGGTTGGCGGAGGGTGGACGGAAAAGGCAATTCGTAATGTAGGTCGAGGGGTAGGCGCGGTCCACCCTTAATGGCCGCGGTGCGTTCGAGCTGCCGCTCGACGCACTTCCTTTCACTTGCATTTTCCATCCACCGTCCATCGTCCACTTCTTCCCCCGGGGAAGGGCGCGGCGGTCAACCGCGCCCTTCCCCCCGGCACCCAAGTGGACCGTCGAGCGAGATCAATAGCTAAAGTCGAGGCCGACGTTCATGCCGTGCGCCCAGAAGTCGCTTTCCTTGAAGTCCATTAGCGGGCGAGAACTGCCGGAGAGGTTGCCGTACAATTCGCTCGTCGGCACGCGCGTGCGATTAACGAAACGATCGATCTGCTCGGTGGGGCGGATGACGTTGCTCCAGTAGAGGAAGTCGTAGCCGACGGTGCCGCGGATGTGCGGCGTCAGGTAGTAGCCGACCTTGACGCTGCCCTCCGGCAACACGGCGAAGGAGTTGTGCGTGTTGCGGCCGCTGTTGGTCGAGGTGGCCAGCAATCCGCCCGGCAAGGTGTTGCTCGGGCTGCCCGGCGTGACGGCGGTGCTGCCGCGGATTTCCAGGGTTTCTTCGGTGCCGCCGAGACCGAGCTTGCCGGTGACGATGGCGAAGGCGTCGCCGCGCTGCACTTCGGCGCGGAAGCCGATTTGCCCG
>JBBSES010000699.1:0-2478 GCA_038239465.1 Gemmatales bacterium | reverse complement strand
GTCGATGCCGAACTCAGGTCGGCATCTCGGCGGCGTCGCGGGTGGCGTCATCGACGGCCAGCTGCGTCTTCTTGGAGACGCGGCCCCCGGCGTTCACCTCTTGCAGCACCTGCTTGGCGAGCATCGTCTTCTTGGCGGCGCGTGGCCCCATCAGCTCGCCCTTCTTCTCGATCGCCTGCGCCACCTTGACTACTTCCTCCTTGTTCTCGGAGGCGATGGCCTTCTGCAGGTTGGCGTTCAACTCGAAGATCTGCACCTCGTCGATGTGTTTGGCCACTTCCGCGTTAATATACCCGTGCCCCGCGGCCGTGTACAACATTTCCAGCGGCACCGTCACCGCCTCGCGCTTGCCGGTGCCCGGATCGAAGCTGACCTCGACGTTCGAGATCACGAACTTGCCGTCGGGACGCTTCGGCAGGCTCATGTCGATGATGTAGCGGCTCGTCTTGTCGCGCTCCAGCGTGCCCAGGGAAGCGACGTAGCCGCGGGCGGCGTCCTCGCCCAGCTTCAGTTCCTTGATCTCGGGGACGACTTGCCGGACGCGCTTGATCTTGACGTCCTTGGTCGGCTTGACGGCGATCTCGACGTTGAGGAAGCCGGCCGACGACAGGCTCTCGAATTCCTCGGCGAAGATGCGCTCCGCTTCACTCTTCTCGTTGACGTCGATGTAGTACCACTTGCCTTCGCTGAGCTTGGCGAGGTCCTTGATGAGGGCCGAGTTCCACTCGGTGCCGACGCCCATGACGGTCAGGTGGATCTTCTTCTGCGAGGCTTGCTGGGCGAGCTGGCGACAGACCTGCTCGCCGGAGGTTTCGCCGTCGGTGAGGACGACGACCTGCGAGAGGCGGCCGGGGCCGGACTTGGTGGCAACCTCGTCCATGCCCATCTGGATGCCCTGGTCCATGGAGGTTCCGCCCGGATCGACGTCGAACATATCGACCTTGTCGATAATGTCCATGATCTTGGCCTTCTCGGACAGGCTGGTGGACGGGAGCAGGACTTGCGAGTTGTACGCAAAGGCGACGATGGCCAGGGTATCGTCGGGCTTGAGGAGATCGAGGGAGGCCTTGGCGGCCTGCTGGATGCGCTTGAGTCGGCTGATTCCGGTGCCGTCTTCCTCGTACATGGAGCCGGACACGTCCAGCACCAAGGCGAGGTTGAGGCCGAGCGACTTGCCGCCGCCGTCGCCCGTGGGGATGAGCTTGATGAGGGCGTAACTCGCCGCGGACTCGCCCATGACCGCAATACTATTGCGGTGCATCATGCGTTCGATGTTGATCTTCGCCGGCATCGTTGATGACCTTCTTCGATTGGGACCAGAGTAAGGAGACCTGTGAGACGTCCGCCGATATTGGAAGAGAGGATGTCCGACCGATAAGCCGATTCCCGGTTTCGCGTGGCCCCCCAGCCGCGCGAATGAGAGTCGGATCGGGCCGTCCGCGAATCGAGACCGGGAGGCCGCCTTAGCCACGGTCGAAGGACCGGATGGGGAGCGGCCCGGCACCGAGTCGGGGACCGCCTGGCCAGGGCTTCCGTGCGTGATTGGGGCCGCGACGCAAGGGCCGTCGCGGTCAGCGGGTCTCGTCCTGAGACGGGCGTTAATGACACCAACTCTGAATGAGAGCCATTTCTAGCATACCCAAAACCCGCTCGCAACAGGCTGCGCCGATATTTTTCCGTGCGAGTGTCGTCGCGGCCGTCGCGAGCGGAATTCTTGCCCTTATTGACAAGTGCGCTCAGGTCAAAGTTCCCGAATCCCGCGAAAGGCTCCGAAAGGGGTCCGGCCCCGCCCGCCGATGCCATATATTGGCATCAATATATGTTTATTATTTCACATGGAGCCGACGTAGCGCGCCGGTCCGTGCAAGCCTACGCGGCCCAGCAGCCAGGCGAGCGAAGCGCCGACGCGCCCCAGCAGCCCTCGGCCCGTCGCGCCCAGACAGCCGAGCAGCCCGCCGAGCGCGGCGCCGACGGCGGTCCACGCGACCAGGGCGGCGGCCAACCAAAGCATTGTCGCCGTTATCGGCCCCACTCCGCGCAGGGCCGGCGATAAACCACGCCACAAGAGCCGGGCCGGCGCGTCCAGCGCGGGAAAGAAACAGGCGAACGTCGCCGCGGCGGCGAGACCGGCACCGGCGCCGGCGATGATGCCACTGGGAATGTCCGCCCAATGGTCGCGGCGCCGGGCCAGCAAAACAGCACCGACGATGGCACCGAGCCAACCCGTGGCGAGCGCGAAAGTTCGCACGAAAGCCGTGCCCGCCGGCGCCTGGCTCCAGGCCGCCACCGAGCCGGCGACGACATCGAGACCCGGCGGCGCCGCCACCACGCGAGCATAGATATCGGCGGGAAGGGCCAGCGCCAGGCGCAACAACAGGCCCGCCAGCGCGCCGACCAGCAGCGGCCGAAACAGCCGATGCGTCGGCGGCTCCGCGGGACGGCGCACGTCCACGCGCACGCGCAGGGCCAGCGATTGGC
>JBBSES010000698.1:0-2488 GCA_038239465.1 Gemmatales bacterium | reverse complement strand
GGCGGCATGGGCGCCGTCTATCTGGCGCGAAATAGCCGGACGCAGCAGCTGGTGGCGGTCAAGGTATTGCCGCCCAAGAAGGCCAAGGCCGAAGAACGGCTGATCGCCCGCTTCCGCCGCGAAATGGAACTGTGCCAGAAAGTAGATCACCCGCATCTGACCAAGACGTATGATGTCGGCGTCCAGGGCGACGTGCATTACATCGTCATGGAGTACATCCCCGGAAGTAACCTCTATCGCCTGGTCAGCGAGCAGGGGCCACTGGCGGTCGGCCGCGCGGCGCGGCTGTTTTGCGAAGTGACGCTCGGCCTGGAACATGCCCACGGTCTGGGGCTGATCCACCGCGATTTGAAGCCGTCGAACGTCATGGTCACGCCCGACGACCGGGCCAAGGTCCTCGACCTCGGCCTAGCGCTGATGCAGGGCGAAACCGGCTCCGACCGCACCGTCGTCGGCGGCGCCGGCTACGTCGTCGGCACGCTGGACTATCTGGCCCCGGAGCAGGCGGAAGACGCGGTGCAAGTCGATTTCCGCACCGACATCTACTCCCTGGGTTGTTCGCTCTATTTCACGGTGGCCAAACAAGCGCCCTTCCCCGGCGGCAATGCCCTGCAAAAACTGCTACGTCACCGCTGCGACGAGCCAACGCCATTGTCCGAAGTGAATCCCGACGTGGCCCCCGAATTCGCGGCGGTCATCGGCCGGATGATGGCCAAGAAGAAGGAAGAACGTTTCGCCGACGCGGGCGAAGTGCGGGCCGCGCTCGAGCCGTGGTGCGACCGGCAAGTCAAAGCGATCACCATGCGCATCAGTCCCGTGCCGGCGATCCTGCCTATGAATGGGCCTGGCGAAGTCGTCGTGGCTCCTCCGCCCCCGCCGGCACCCTTCGTCGCCCCGACGACGGATAGTTTGCAGCTGCGGAGCAAGCCGACGCCCGCCGATCCGACGCCCGACATGCCGCTGCCGGCGGTCGTCGTCGAGCCGGCCACCGAGGGGCGGCCGTTGACGAATTCCCTCCCGCGCGGCGATGTGCCGTTCTGGCTCGATTTCACGCTGCCGGTATGCGCGTCGGGTCTGCTGTTGTTCGCGCTCTGGCTGCTCGGGTTGTGGGCGCTGTTGCGTCGGTGACGCGGCCGTACTCACCCTTCGGATAACACCCCACGGCGAGCCGCACCCACTCTGCCTTGACGCTTTCATGTCCTCGTATGAATGTTTCGTGTAAATCCACAACCGGCCTTGCCAGTCCCCCCCCCCCCAAACCGTAAACTCCCTCTACCTGGCCGACGCCGCGCGATCGGCCATCGCAACGGCCGCCATTGCCCAGGCTGCCCCGACGTGCTATCGTGCCCCGCGCTGGCAAGACGGATTGCCGGCGGATCGCCCGACGAAGGATGTCCTTTCTCGCGCCCGAAGCCTCAAAGGAATAGGTGATTCGCACGCGCTTATGCCGCGCTGTCGTGCTCTTGTTGGGTTTATTTTCCTGCGTTATCCAACGAACCGGCGTGTCGGCGGAAGTGCCGAAAGCCATGCCTAACGCCGCGCCGCGGCTGATGCCTACACCCGTCGGCGCGAGCAAGCGCGCCGAGGTTGAACCGGGCGATCCCCGCGAGAACTATCTGCGCGAAGTGGGGATCGGCGCGGATGAAAATTCCCTGGCCCGCTTCTGGGACGAATGCGCGGCCACCGACTTCGAGTGGCACAAGGCCAAGCAAGTGATCGGGCGGTTCGGCGACAAGGAGTTCGCCATTCGGCGGAAGGCGGTGGCTGAATTCTTGGAACTAGGGCCAGCCGCCATTTTGGTGGCCGCGGAAGCGGAGAACGACAAAGATCCAGAAGTGGCGCGGCAGGCGACGGCGTGCTTGAAGACCCTCATCGGCAAACATCGCAAGGATCCCGGTTGGCCGTGGGAAATTTGGCGTTCTCCGGAGCGTAGGGTGGCACTGCGTCTGGCCGCCGAGCGCGATTCGCCGCTATTGGTCCCGGCTTTCCGCATCGTACTGCTTTCGCCGGAGCCGGACGAGGCCTTAAGCGTGCGAGAAATGGCGGAAACGATGCTGAGCGAGTCCATTCGGCCGCTTTATGTTGACATCGGCTGCCAGGTACGGCCGAAGGACATGCAGGCCGTGCGACAGCGATCCCGGGCCATTTTACACGCGGTGCGCGCCGCCACTGATAGCCAAGACGAAACCGTTAAGGCGGTAGCCAAGACCGCCCTGGAGCGGCTCGGATTACGGGAAGCGAACGAGCGGCTGACAGAGTTAAAACGAGCGCAAGAGTCGAAGGCGCGGGCGAAAGCCGTTAGCGGATTGTGCCAAGGAAGCGTGGCCTGGCACGTCGTTCCGGCGTTGCTAGGAGGCTGTCCGAGAATTAGCGGCTGACTCCGCGTGCCTTGTCGATCTTTCGTCTTCCCTTGTCCCCTTCAATTGATACCCGGCGCGCATCCGTGGCGCCAGACTTTGAGCAGATTATGGGTCAAACAGACCAAACG
>JBBSES010000697.1:0-2489 GCA_038239465.1 Gemmatales bacterium | reverse complement strand
TGGAGGATCGCCGCTTCCCGCCAACCGCAACCTCGGTCGGACCCCACCATGCCGCGATTCACGCCAACCCTCGTGGCGGCCCTTGTCGGCGCCGCCATGCTTTCCAGCTGCCCCCGCGTCCGCGCCGGCGATCCCGGCCGATGCTTTCCGCCGAGCTACTACGGCTATCCGCTCGACGACTTCACGGCCGGGTATTACGGCGGCTCGCGCTACCGCGAATACTACAGCTATGGGCGCGGCTTCGGCGTCGCCGACATGCCCGGCCCGGTGCCGGGACCGATCGAGCCGTACGTCTTCAAACGGCCGTTTTGGGACCACAAGGGGCAAGCGCCGGAAACCGTGATTGTCCCGGCCGTGCCCGTCGTCGTCGCGCCGCCTAAGACCTGCGCGCTGCTGGACGTGCGCGTGCCGGAAAACGCCGAGGTGTGGCTCGAAGGCAATCCGACCAATCAGACCGGCCCGCGCCGCCAGTACGTCTCTCCCGAGTTGAAGCCGGACCATCCCTACGTCTATCGCGTCAAGGCGCGCTGGAAGGCTGATGGCCGTGACGTGGAAGAGACGCAAATGCTCAGCGTAAAGGCCGGCGACCGATTGCAAGTCGCGTTTCCGATCGGGCAAACCGTCGCGGCGCCGGTGACGCCAAACCGCTTGCCGCGCGCCCTGAGCGGCCGGTAAAAAGCGCGCGTCTGGCAGCGCGGCCGGGATGTGGTACAACCAACTTCGGTGTGCCGCATCCCGAGGGACCGCCGATGTTGACCTGCCCGATGTGCAAGAAATCGCTACCGCGCCTGGACCGCGAGTGCCCCAGTTGCCGTTCCGATTTGACGCTCTTGCTCGACTACACCGATCACTTGCGAACCGGACTCGAAAGGGCCGTCGAGCAGACGCGCGCCGGCCATTTGGGCGACGCCGTCTGGGAATACCTGCAAGTCCTGGAGGTGGACCCGGACAATCCGATCGCGCGACGGCAGGTGGGCCAGGTGGTTACGGCCGTGCGTCAGTTCGACCGCGCGGCGCCCGGCCGGCGCTGGCTCGACAAGCTGCGCCGCCGCGAGCGTTTCCGCCGCTGGATGGATTCGACCGTCAGCGAAGGCGACCGGCTGCACTGGCTGACGGTGGTATCGCTGGCGATCTTGCTGCTGCTGGCCGTCGCCGGCGGCTTCTGGGGCGGGTATCACCTCGGCCAACAGAACTCGCCCGCCGAGAAAGCCGAAGTGCCCGCCTTCCTTCATGTCAACGCATGAACATATTTTGATCTTTGGTGCCAGCGCGCGCGCGGCCGCCTTCTCGGCGCTGCGCGTCGGCTTGCAGCCGTGGTGCGCCGACCTCTTCGCCGACGCCGATTTGCGGGCGCGTTGCCCGGCCATGCGTATCGCCCCTGATGCCTATCCCGCCGGCTTCCTCGACTTCGCCAGTACCGACTTGCCTGGCCCCTGGATGTACACGGGCGGGTTAGAAAACCGCCTCGATCTCGTCGAAGCGATGGCCCGACGCCGGCCATTGTGGGGCAACGACGCCACGACCCTCATGGGCGCGCGCAACCCGATGGCGGTTGCGCGGGCGCTTGAGCGCGCGGGTCTCCATGGGCCGGCGGTCTGGTACGGTCTCTACGGTTGCCCGCTTTCCCGAGCCCGCTGGCTTATCAAGCCCATCGGCGCGGGGGGCACTTGCATCCGCCATTGGGAGGCGGCTTGGCCGCTCCATCACGGCAGTTACCTGCAAGAATTCATCGAAGGGCCATCTCGTTCGGCCCTGTATTGCGGCAACGGAAAAACGGCCCGGCTGCTGGGCGTCACGGAGCAACTCGTCGGCGAATCCTGGCTCCATGCCGCCCCTTTTCGCTATTGCGGCAGCATCGGACCGTTGCCCGTTCGTAGCCCGTTCCTCCGCGTGTGGGAGGACTGCGGCAACGCTCTGACGAAGACGTTCGAGATGCGCGGCTTGTTCGGCATCGACACCATTTGCCGCGGCGACGTGCCGTACCCGGTCGAAGTCAATCCGCGCTACACGGCGTCGGTCGAAGTGCTGGAATACGCCACGGGGCTGTCCGCCTTGTCCTCGCATCGACAAGTATTCCAACCGGAAGCGCCAGTGGTCCCGGCTCGGCCTGTGCCCGCGTCGGTCGTCGGTAAGGCGATCCTGTTCGCCCGTGAGGCAGTGACCTTCCCCGCCGACGGTCCCTGGATGCCGACGTTGCGCTGCCCCGGCCACATCTGGGATCTGCCGGCATTCGCCGATATTCCGTTGGCCGGCGATAAAGTGCCGCCAGGGCGTCCAGTATTGACGTTCTTCGCGCGGGCCGACACGGCGGCCGAGGTCTATCAACGGTTGCGGGGGATCGCGCTCGACCTGGATGCGTGGTTATATGCTAGCGCTCGGTAATAATCCGGCGAGCGGGGGGCGTTTGGCCCCCCGGGGGTGTTTTTGGTCCAAAATACACGGTGGGCGTACGCCCCCCGCTCGCCAACCACGCAGTGGGGTTCCTCCCG
>JBBSES010000696.1:0-2501 GCA_038239465.1 Gemmatales bacterium | reverse complement strand
CTCCACCTTCACGCCGGCGCAGGTGCGCCACGCCTACGGCTTCGATCAGCTGACGTACACCGTCAACGGCAAAACCATCGCGGCCGACGGCAGCGGCCAAACCATCGCCCTCGTTAACGCCTTCGACCATCCGCGCATCGCTTCCGACCTCGACACCTTCGACCGCACGTTTAACTTGTACAACAGCCACGGCGCCGCGAGCCACTTTCTGACGAAGGCGACGCCGCAGGGACGCCCGTTGACCGACTCAAGCGGCCTCTGGGAACTCGAAACCGCCCTCGATGTCGAATGGGCACACGCCATCGCGCCCGGCGCCAAGATTTTGCTCGTGGAAGCGCGCACCGACAGCTTTACCGACTTGCTCGGCGCCGTCGATTACGCGCGGCAGCAGCCGGGCGTCGTCGCCGTGTCGATGAGTTGGGGCGTCGATGAATTCGCGGGCCAGAGCAGTTGGGACAGTTATTTCACGACGCCGGCCGGGCACATCGGCGGCTCGGATGGCCGGGGTGGGGCAAGACGAGTCGGCGGCGTCACCTTCGTGGCCGCTAGTGGCGACGACGGCGCTCCCGGCATTTGGCCCGCCATCGCCCCAACGGTCCTGTCCGTCGGTGGCACCACGCTGACCACCGACGCCCAGGGCAATTACAAGAGCGAGGCCGGCTGGCTCGGCAGCGGCGGCGGCTGGAGCGGCTCCGAGGCACGGCCCGCCTATCAACGAAGCGTCAATCCCTACGGCGTCCGCAGCCTGCCCGACGTCTCGTACAACGCCGACTCCAACACCGGCTTTTACGTCTACACCAGCTACCCTCTCTCAGGGCAAACCGGCTGGTTCTCCATCGGCGGCACCAGCGCCGGCAGTCCACAATGGGCCGCCTTGATCGCCATCGCCGATCAGGGGTTGGCCCTGCAAGGCCGCGGTTCGCTCGACGGCGCCTCGCAAACGCTGCCCGCCCTCTACGCCTTGCCGGCCAGTGCTTTTCACGACGTCACTAACGGCTTCAACGGCTACTACGCCGGCGCCGGCTACGATCAGGTAACGGGCCGCGGCAGCCCCCGCGCCGACCGCGTCATCCACGGTTTGCTCAGTTATACCGGCGCTTCGCAACTGCTTGCCCCGGTCAAAAAGACGGGGACCACCACGCCGCCGAAAAAGGCGAAGTCGAAGCTCGAAGTGGAAGCCACGGCCGTGGCCCCGAACGACGATGGCCGGCAACAAGGGCTGATTGCTTTGCGTTTCGCGAGCAACCAACGGACCAGCGAGAACCTGGCCGCGCCGCCAGTGTTCGATGCGAAGTCTGTCGTTCCCGCTCCGGCCGCTGTCGTTCCCCCGGCATCGGCCTTATCGGCGCCGGATGGAGGTCGCTCCGGGACCGAGCGCGTTGAAGGTGAAACCCCCGTCCGTGCCCTGCCCGAAGCGACGATCGCGCCGGTGGCTGTACCGGCGCCGATCGCGGAACCGATACCGGAACGCATCGAACCGGAGACGGAACCGACGACCTGGCGCGCGCTCGACGCCTATTTCGCGGGAGCGGTGATCGCGCGAAACGCGAAGCAAGAATTGGTGAGCGATCCCGAGGAGAGCGGCGGGCGGCTCGCTCTCTTGATGGGCGCCTGCATCGCCGCCCCGCTTATCGACGATAGGAGACGCGCCGCATGGCCGACCCGGTGACGGACGAATTGTTGCACCTCAACGCCCGGTTGCTCGAAAGTATCGCCCGCGCCGACTGGCTCGCCTACGAAGCGCTGTGCGACGCCACGCTCACCGCCTTCGAGCCGGAAGCGCTCGGGCAACTCGTGGAAGGCATGGCGTTTCACAAGTTTTACTTCGACCTCGGCGGCGCCATGGGGCGGCATGAAACGACGATGGCCTCGCCCCACGTGCGCGTCATGGGCGACGTGGCCATTGTCGCTTACGTCCGCCTCAATCAGCGCGTCGATACCAGCGGCACGCCTCATACCACCGGCGTCGAGGAAACGCGCGTCTGGCACAAACAAGGGAACCAGTGGCGGCACGTCCACTTCCATCGGTCGCCCTTGCCGGCGCGCTCATGATTCCAGCGCGGGCAGCACTTTCGCCGCGCGCAGGCGACTGCTCGACTCGACGCGGGCGATGGCCGTGAGTTGTGCGGCCTCATCGAAGACGGCTACGTCCGTCCCTTCCGCAAATTCGCCCGCGGTGGGCAGCGCCACGCCCTGCCCATGGCGCAGGCGCGTCACCGCGTCGGCCGGTAAATCCGCGCGCGGCAAATCGGTCACGGCATGGGCAAGGGGCAGCAGCGCCCGGGCCACGTCTTCGTCCGAAGCATCGAGGCGCAGGCCGTCCTCGGCCCGGAACGATCCGACGCGCGTCCGCCGCAAGGCTCCGATGCAGCCGCCGCAGCCGAGATGGTTGCCAAGATCGCGCGCCAGCGAGCGGATGTACGTCCCCTTGCCGCAATCGATTTCCAATTCCAGCAACGGGTATTCATATCTCAATAGGTCGATGCGATCGACGCGCACCT
>JBBSES010000695.1:0-2503 GCA_038239465.1 Gemmatales bacterium | reverse complement strand
TCGGATCGGTCACCCCCGCCTCCGCGAATCCCTTCTTGCGCAACAAGCAACTATCGCAATGCCCGCACGAACGCCCTTCTCTATCGGGGTCGTAACAACTTACCGTCAGGGCATAATCGATCCCCAAACGCTTCCCCTCTCGAATGATATTCGCCTTGCTCAATTGAATGAGCGGCGTGTGCACGCGGAACGTGCCGCGGCCCTCGACGGCGGCTTGCGTGGCCAGGTTCGCCAAGCGCTCGAAGGCGGCGATGAACTCCGGCCGGCAATCGGGATAGCCCGAGTAATCCAGGACGTTGGCGCCGAAGAAGATGTCGAAAGCCCCAGACGCTTCGGCATAGCCCAAGGCGAGGCCGAGCAACACCGTATTGCGTGCCGGCACATAAGTAATGGGGATCCCTTGGCCGATCGCCGCGTCGGAGCGGTCCTTGGGAACGGCGATGGCGTCGGTCAGCGCCGAACCGCCGACGGCGCGCAAATCGACGCTCACCACGGTATGCCGCGCCGCACCCAAGGAGATGGCGATGCGTTTAGCGCACTCCAGTTCCACGCGATGCCGTTGGCCGTAATCGACGCTCAGGGCGTGGACCTCGAAGCCCTGCTCCCGCGCCAGGGCGAGCGTCGTCGTGCTATCGAGACCGCCGCTTAGCAAAACCACGGCACGCTTGTTCATGTTCTTCTCCGGCCCCGCCTTGCAACCAAAGCCGTACTTCATAGCCTTTTTATTGAAGCGGGGTGCTTCACGCCGCTATAATTCAGCATACGCAATAGTGCCCATTTTTAGCCACTCGGGGAGTCGTGCCGCATGGCCGAGTCGAACGCCTTGCCCCAGACGGGGGCGGACATCCTGGTTCAGTGCCTCATCAACCACGGGGTCGAGGTCGTATTCGCCTACCCTGGCGGCGCCAGCATGCCCATTCATCAGGCGCTTACGCGCTTCGGCACCAAGCTTCGCACGATCCTGCCGCGCCACGAACAGGGCGGCGGCTTCGCGGCCGAGGGGTACGCGCGCACCACCGGCAAGGTCGGCGTTTGCGTCGCCACCAGCGGCCCCGGCGCGACGAACTTCGTCACCTGTCTCGCCGACGCAAAGATGGACTCGACGCCGATCATCGCCATCACCGGGCAGGTCGGCACCAACGTCATCGGCACCGATGCCTTCCAGGAAACGCCCATCGTCGAGTTGTGCCGCGCGATCACCAAGCACCATTATTTGGTGCAGCGCATCGAGGACTTGCCGCGCGTCATGAAGGAGGCGTTCTACGTCGCCAGCAGCGGCCGACCCGGTCCCGTCCTTGTGGACGTGCCCAAGGATATCCAGCTGAAGAGTATGGTGCCGGACTACGATCCGCCGATGAACCTGCCCGGCTATCGGCCCGACAAGCGCGCCTCGCGCAAGGAACTGCTCGGCGTTCTCGACGAAATCCGCAAGAGCAGTAAACCGATCATCTACGCCGGCGGCGGCATCATCAGCGCCGAGGCGGCGTCTTGCCTCAAGGCGTTCGCGGAAAGGACCGGCATCCCGGTGGCCCTCACCCTGCATGGCCTGGGCGGCTTCCCCAGCGAGCATTTCCTCTGCCTGCAAATGCTCGGCATGCACGGCACCGTCTATGCCAACTACGCCGTCAACGAGGCCGACTTGCTGCTGGCCCTGGGCGTCCGCTTCGACGACCGCGTGACCGGCAAGGTGACGGAGTTCGCCAAGCATGGCCGGATCGTGCATATCGACATCGATCCGTCGGAGATCAACAAGAACAAGGCGGCGCATCATCCGATTCACGGCGACGTGGCTCATGCCCTGCGCGACTTGCTCGTCCTGCTCGACGAGCCGGCCAACGCCGATCTGGTCAAGGGCGGCCGTTTCAGCGAGTGGGTGCATCAGGTCGAGGAATGGCGCGAATCCGAGCCGCTGCGTTTCGACCACCGCGAGGACGCCATCCTGCCGCAGTATGCCATCCAGCGCATGTATCAAATCCTGCGCGACCGCAAGCAGCTGGAAGAGACGATCATCACCACCGGCGTCGGCCAGCATCAGATGTGGGCGGCGCAATATTTCCACTTCAACAGCCCGCGCAAATGGGTGACGAGCGGCGGGCTTGGCTCGATGGGCTTCGGCCTGCCGTCGGCCATCGGCGCTCAGGCCGGCCATCCGGCGCGCACCGTCATCGACATCGACGGCGACGGCAGCTTTCTGATGAACATTCAGGAACTGGCGTGCGCCTATACCGAAAAGCTGCCGGTCAAGGTGTTGCTGCTGAACAATCAGCACCTGGGCATGGTCGTCCAGTGGGAGGACCGCTTCCACAAGGGGAACCGGGCGCACACCTATCTCGGCGCCGGCCACGACAAGGATCCGTATCCCGATTTCGTGTCGCTGGCCAAGGGTTTCCGGTGCGGCGCCCGCATGATCAGCCGCAAGGAAGACCTCGACGGCGCCCTGGAGGAAATGCTCGATAGCTCGGGGCCGTACCTGCTCGACGTGCTGGTGCCGTATCAGGAACAC
>JBBSES010000694.1:0-2511 GCA_038239465.1 Gemmatales bacterium | reverse complement strand
CGGCCTGATGGCGTTCCGTCGTCGTGCCCAGCGCATCGTGGGAGACGCGGCATAGGGCATCGCTCTCGAAGAGCGCCTTGATTTTCAGGCCGGCGGCGGCGGTCAGGACGGCGCCGCGTTCGTCGAAGAGTTTGAGGCCATTCCATTCGGCGGGGTTGTGGCTGGCGGTGATCTGAATGCCGCCGCGTGCCTCTAGCTTACGGATGGCAAGCCCGCAGGTGGGGGTCGGGGCGACGCCGATATCCTGCACCTCGCAACCAGTACTGAGAAGGCCGGCGACGACGGCGTGACGCAGCATGGCGCCGCTGGGCCGACCGTCGCGGCTAAGGACGACGCGCCCGCCCCCGATGTGCGTGCCCAGCGCCGCCGCGAATCGGCACGCCGCCTCGGGCGTCAAGCCGTGCCCGATGATGCCCCGGATTCCCGAGACGCTGACGATCAAGCCGTTTTGCCCGGTCACGCGCGTCCTCCTCCTGGTTCGCAATCGCCCTCGCAACCGATATGCGGCTCAAGGTCCGTAAAGTCGGCAGCCGATGATTATGTGTAGCCATCCGTCTTCCTCGCCGCAATCCTGCCTGGTCCTCCATGCCTCCGAGTCTAACCAGCACGATCCGGCAATGGGCGTCCCTCGCGGCGCTCCTCGGCCTTTGCCTGACGGCCGGCTGCGCGACGACCGGCCCCGCGCTCACGCCGCCGGCCACGACGGCACCACTGGAAGTCAGCGACCGTTATCAGATCAACTGTCCAGACACGTTGGAAGTGACGGTCGGCGACCAACCGCGCGGGACGCTCAAGGTCCGCGCCGACGGGCGCGTGAATCTAGGTCAAGGAGAGGAACTGCGCGTCGAAGGGCAAACGGTCGGTCAAGCCGAGCGCGCGGTAGCCAGGGCATTGGGCGTCCCCCGCGATCAGGCGCATATCCGAATCAGTCAGTTCAATAGCCAGCAAATCTACGTCTTCGGCGAAATCAACGGCCTGCAGCGTGCCGTGCCCTACAAGGGGCAAGAAACCGTCGTGGACTTGCTGCGCCGCGTCGGCGGCCTGGCGGATGGGGCCGAACCGGAGGACGTGACGGTCGTCCGCGGCCACGTCGCCAGCGGTGGCCGACCGGAAGTTTTCCCCGTTCCCTTGCACGACATCCTCGCCGGCAAGGACACCCGCTCCAACCTCACGTTGCAGCCGTTCGACCAGGTCTACGTCGGCGAGACGCGACGCTCGTGTTGGCTTAAGTGCCTGCCTCCCTGTTTGCGCCCCTTTTGCAAAAACCGCGAAACGGCAAGCCAAGCGTTGCCGAAACAAAACTGATCTCCTTGTCAGCTTCACTGGCATTGCTTCCGTGAAACCGGGCCGCTATACGCTTGCCGCATGGGAATGATCCAATCCGCTCCCGGCGGGACAGGAGGCGAGCGATGAAAAGCCCTACTTCGATGCGAGGATGGTTGCGGCCAGCTTTTTGTTTGGTCATGGCGAGTGTTTGCACGTTTGGCCTGGGTTGGCTGGGCGCGCTGTACGGCCAGGCGCCATCGCCCACGGAGACGCCGAAGCCAAGCGTCGTCGCCCCGCCGTCGGACGCCAGCCAGCGCATCGTCGCCACGATTTACGGCAACCAATCGATCACGCGCGAAGAGTTCGGCGAATATCTCATCGCCCGCCACGGCGCCGAGAAGTTGGAACTGTACGTCAACAAGTGCATCATCGACCGCGCCTGCAAGGAACAGGGCATCGAAGTGACGGCCGCCGAAGTCGAGGCGTCGATCGCCGACGATTGCAAGCTCCTGAACGTCGATAAGATGGGCTTCGTCAATCACGTCTTGAAGCAATACGGCAAGACGCTGTACGAATGGAAAGAGGACGTCATTCGCCCTCGTTTGCTGCTGGCCAAGCTGTGCCGCGAAAAGGTCAAGCCGACGGAGCCGGAACTGCAAGCCTGTTTTGAAGCGCATTACGGCGAGAAGGTCGATTGTCGCATCATTCTCTTCCCGCCCGGCTCGGGCAAGTTGGCGGAGCAGCTATGGCCCAAGATTCATAACAACGACGAGGAGTTCGACCGCGCGGCACGCACGCAAGCCAACGCCAACCTCGCGGCGGTGGGCGGCCACGTCAAGCCGATCGGCCGGCACACCGGCAACGACATCGTCGAACGCGCCGCCTATAGCCTCAAGCCCGGCGAGGTGACCGAAATCCTCCACACGCCCGATGGCGAACTCATCATCAAGTGCGTCGCCCGCGTTCCCGCCGACACCAAGCGCTCATTCGACAAAGAACGCGACGCCTTGACCAAGGAAGTGGCCGACATGCAGGTGACGAAGCTCATCCCCGATATCTTCAAAGACTTGAAGGCAAAGGCCGACCCGCGTCTGTTCATGCAGACGAAAGTGACCGAGACGGAGTTGAAACGGAGTTCCGAGCAACTCCTGAAGGAGACAGCCGACACGGCGAAGCCGCGGTAGCGAGTTATGGTTAGTAAGTGAAATGCAGGGTGGGTCGAGCGATAGCGAGGCCCACCGGAAT
>JBBSES010000693.1:0-2511 GCA_038239465.1 Gemmatales bacterium | reverse complement strand
CGATATCGTACACTTCCTCGCCGGTCAGTCCCAGGCTAGCGGCGTTTTCGCCGGCCGCGAATTGCAGAGGCAACACGCCCATGCCGACCAGGTTGCTGCGGTGGATGCGTTCGTAGCTCTCGGCGATGACGGCGCGGACGCCGAGCAAACGCGGCCCCTTGGCGGCCCAGTCGCGCGACGATCCGGAGCCGTATTCCTTGCCCGCCAGCACCAATAGCGGAATGCCTTCCCGCTCGTACAGCACCGAAGCGTCGAAGATCGACACGACGGCGCCGTCGGGCAGATGCCGCGTGACGCCGCCTTCGGTGCCGGGCGCCAGCTGGTTGCGGAGGCGAATGTTGGCGAAGGTGCCGCGGACCATGACCTCGTGGTTGCCGCGCCGGGAGCCGTAGGAGTTGAAATCCTTGGGCTGCACGCCATGCTCGATCAGGTAACGGCCGGCGGGGCCTTGCGCCTTGATGGAGCCGGCGGGCGAAATGTGATCGGTGGTGATGCTGTCGCCGAGGACGGCGAGGACGCGGGCGCCACTGATTTCCCGCACTGGCGCCGGCTGCCGGCCCATGTCGGTGAAGTACGGCGGATGTTTGACGTAAGTGGAGTTGCCGTCCCATTCGTACAGGTCGCTTTCGGGGACGGCCAGCTTGCGCCAGTTCTTGTCCCCCTCGAAGGCCTCGCTGTAGACGCTGCGGAACATCTCGGATTGCAGCCCCTTGGCGACGGCTTCCTGGACCTCGGCTTGCGTGGGCCAGAGGTCGCGCAGATACACCGGCGTTCCCTTGGCGTCGGTGCCGAGCGGTTCGGTTTGGAGATCGATGTCGATGCGGCCGGCCAGGGCGAAGGCGACCACCAATGGCGGCGACGCCAGGTAGTTGGCGCGCACCTCGGGATGGACGCGGCCCTCGAAGTTGCGGTTGCCGCTGAGCACGGCCGCGACGACGAGTTCCCCTTCGTCGATGGCCTTCGATACCGGGTTAGGCAACGGCCCGCTGTTGCCGATGCAGGTGGTGCAGCCGTAACCGACGAGGAAGAAACGCAGCTGTTCCAGGTAGCGCATCAGCCCGGCCTGGATCAGATAATCGGTGACGACCTTCGACCCCGGCGCCAGGCTCGTCTTGACCCAGGGCTTGGTTTCCAGCCCGCGCTCGGCCGCTTTCTTGGCGACCAATCCGGCGGCCATCAATACGGATGGATTAGAAGTGTTGGTGCAGCTGGTAATGGCCGCGATGACGACGGCGCCGTTGCCGATCTCGTGCGACACGTTCTCCAGCTGCAGTTTGACGCGCCGCGGCAGCGAAGCGTCGGCCATTGCCGATAGCCGGCCGCCCACCGCCGTTTGGCCGCCGCCCTCCCCTTCGAGACGCTTCTCTTCCTTGACCGTCGGCTTGGCCTTGGCCGTCCCTTGCAGCTTGTGTAAGGCATCGTGAAACGACTTGCCCACGTCGGCCAAACGCACGCGATCTTGCGGCCGCGTCGGTCCCGCGAGGCTCGGTTCGACCGTGCCCAGGTCGAGTTGCAGCGTACTCGTATAGGCCGCCTCGGGCGTGTCCTTGGCGTGAAAGAGGCCCTGTTCCTTGGCGTAAGCCTCGACCAGTTTGACTTGAGCCTCGGGCCGCCCGGTAAAGCGCAGATAACGCAACGTCTCGGCGTCGATGGGAAAGATGCCGCAGGTAGCGCCATATTCCGGCGCCATGTTAGCGATGGTAGCCCGGTCGGCGAGCGCCAGGGAGGCCAGCCCTTCGCCGTAGAACTCGACGAACTTGCCGACGACCCCCTTCTTGCGGAGGATTTCGGTAACCATGAGGACGAGGTCGGTCGCGGTGGCCCCCTCGGGCAGCTGTCCCGTCAGTTTGAAACCGACGACGTGGGGGATGAGCATGGAGACGGGTTGGCCGAGCATGGCCGCCTCGGCCTCGATACCGCCGACGCCCCAGCCGAGGACGCCCAAGCCGTTAATCATCGTCGTATGCGAATCGGTGCCGACGACGGTATCGGGATAGGCGACATTGTCGCTATCGACGAATACCGTCCGCGCCAGAAACTCCAGATTCACTTGATGGACGATGCCGGTATCGGGCGGCACCACCTGAAAGTTATGAAACGCCTTCTGCCCCCAGCGGAGAAAGAGGTAGCGCTCCTGATTGCGCGCGAACTCGAGGTCGGCGTTGGCGCGGAAGGCGCTGGCGGTGCCGAACTCATCGACCTGCACCGAATGGTCGATGACCAACTCGACCGGCTGCAGCGGATTGATGCGCTTCGGGTCGCCGCCCATGGTCTTCATGGCGTCGCGCATGGCGGCGAGGTCCACGACGGCGGGCACGCCGGTGAAGTCTTGCAGCAGCACGCGCGCCGGCGTGAAGGCGATTTCGCGCTCCGGCTCGGCCTGCGGCTGCCAGTTGGCCAACCCCTCGATGTCCTCGCGGCGCACCGTCAGGCCATTCTCGGTGCGCAGCAAGTTTTCGAGCAGCACCTTCAAGGCGAAGGGCAAGCGCTTCGCCTGCGGCAGCGCCTTCT
>JBBSES010000692.1:0-2516 GCA_038239465.1 Gemmatales bacterium | reverse complement strand
TAGCGCTACCCGCGCTCGGGGCGGTTACGCGACCCCGCTCGCCATTCGACGGAAATAGATACCGCCGCTCGTTCCTTCTTCGTTAAGACGCTTTTTTCCCCGGCTCCTATTGCCCCGTGCCGTCGAAGCGGGCACACTGGCCAAGGTGGATCGCTGGTGCCCTGGAGTCGGCATGTCGCCATTCCCTGCCCTGGAAGCGTTGTCGCGCCAGGCCCCGGGTCCGCGCAGGAAACGGGCGTCGTTGAGCGCTTGCGCTTTGCCCTGGCGGCGCTGGGCAGCGAACCGCGCGCCGTCGCCCTGTCGGCGCTGACACCGAGTAACACGGGGCTTCGGCTCGTCAAACGCCTGGCGTCGGCCGCCGATGCCGCGACGCGGCAGCTGTCGTTGGAGGTGGCGGCGCGATTGCCACTTCCACTAGATGCCGACCTGATCGCGGCATTGCGGCCGTTGCTGCTCGATCGTTTTTCCGCGAATTCTGCCGCGCGCCGTCCGAATGGTCATAGTTGCCTCCAATCAAAGACGCCGATGCGTGTGTGGGTTCGATTCAGCCACATCTCTTCATCGATCGATTCGGATCAAGGATTCACCCCCGCTGGTGGACGGAAAAAATCGCCCACGCGGCAGTGAAAGCCCGGAAGCACGTCCTCGCCGGCGATCTCGTCGTTTTCGCGGAGAATGGTGCCGATACCCGTCGGTCGATGCACTTCCACGCTGCCCCGTTCCGGGTTGACCACCCATATCAGAGAGACGCCGGCATCGAGGTAGAGTTGCACCTTTTGGTCGATTCCGTAGGCGTTATCGTTGGGCGATAGCACTTCGACGACCAAATCGGGCACGACGTGGCCATGGCCGCGTGCCTGGGCTTGAGCAAAGTTAAGCCGAGCCAGGCGAATAACAGACGTGTCGGGCTTACGCACCATGTCGGGAAATGCCGCGAAACACTGGTAGCTGGTACCTTCGGGAAAGGGCCAGCCAACCGCATTTTGGTCGCAGTAATTGGCAAGGATTTTGTGGATGACGCCGGCGACGTAGCTGGACCACATGCTCACGTTCAACTCCACCAGTTGGCCATCCACCAGTTCGTAGCCTTCGCAATCGGGCATGGATAGCAGGTCTTCCGGCGTATACCGGCGAGTCGTCGCGGCGGTACTCATATAATGCTCCTCCGTCTCAAAAGCTTGGTGATGTCTCAACGAATCATACCGCGCGCTCCCCTATCAGGTCGCCGTGAAACGCCCGAACCGTGTTGGAGAAACCGATCGAACCCGCGCGTCAGCGCCAGCAAACGGCGGTCGGTCAGGTCGCCGCGGCGTAGTTCGGCCACGCCACGCAGCAGGCTTTGCAACTCGTCAGACGACGTCCCCGGCGAGCGTTCGCGCCAGGCGGCGAGGATTTCCGCGGGCAGCGCGTTTTTGCGCAGGTGCTGCGATTTCGTCAGCGCCGCTAGGAAGTCGCGTGCCAGGCCGCGCGCCAACAATTGCCGCGATCCCGTGCGGCGATAGATGCGCGATAGGGCCGAGGCGAAATCGACGGCGTCGGCGTGGACGGCATCGGGCCGCGTCACCCCTGGCCCGAGGCGCACCGCCACCGCCCAGAACGCCACCGCCGCCGCCAGGAGGAGGGGCAGGAGCAACGCTTGCTGCCCGTGATAGCGCAGGTAAGGCCAGAAGCCGCTGCCGGCGCGGATGCCGTGGTGGTATTCGTCGAAATAGACCCGTCCGTCGCGCGCGTGCCTTAGCACCACGTTACGAAGGAAGATGGCGTTGTCCCGGCCGCGCAGGCCGCGCCGCGTCAGCAGCGATGGATCGGCCACCACGATCACTCGCCCCTTGCCATGCCGTAGCAGCACCGCGCCGGGCCGGTCGTCCAGCGTCCACAGCGGCAACCCCCGCGGCGCCGTCATGGTATCCGACCCTTCGACGGATACTACATCCACCTCGTCGGTATAGCTGCCTCCCTCGGCGGGAACGGCGTCGCGCGGCGGGTCGTCCGTCTTCGGCACGCCGTCGCCGCGCAGGGAGACTTCCAATTCTCGATGCAGAGCGGTCGCGTTCCTGCCGCACAGGAGGAGCGTGTTGCCGGCCTCGACCCAGCGCAGCAGGCCGCGCACGTCGCTTTCGGTCACATCGGCTTCCTCATTCGCGCCGTGCGGTTCGACCACGACGAGTAAACGGGGGCCGGAAGTAGAAGAAGGGAGGAAGGTGAGCGGCCGCGTGACCGCGATCGGTTCGCGTCCCAGGCGACGCACGAAATCGGCGGCGTCGCCGAGGCCGTCGCGGTCGCGCCCGTAAACGGAATAGGGGGGCAGTCCCTTGCCCGCGTCCATGCGCTGGCGCAGGGCGTAAACGCTGGCGCCGAGAAACAGGCCAAAGCCGAGGACGACGATGAGCCAGGAAGCGAAGCGCGTCATGCGGTTACGATAACGAGCCGCGGCATTCCAGTCCATCGTGGCGGTCAGTTTACGTGGCGCGTCCACCGCGGTGGACGCGAAACGTAAACAAGCTCAAAGCGATTAC
>JBBSES010000691.1:0-2516 GCA_038239465.1 Gemmatales bacterium | reverse complement strand
GAGGCAGAGCCTCGCGTGCAGTGCGTTACCGGGCAGAGCCCGGTAACGAGAGCAACGGTCGCTGACGCTCCCGGCTCGCCAAGACGATGAGGTTTCCTATAGCGCATCGCCAACCGCGATTGCGTCCAAGATGCACGCACAGTAAGCATCAATCGGCTGCTTCACGGGGTAGAACGGCACCGCAGCCTCGGCGCCTTCGCTGATGCCGATACGATTGCCGTTGCCCGCGCCCAAGTTGTCGTAGACCACCAAGTCTTCGCCATCGGGTACTGCACCCGCTTGGAGCGACTTGAGGCTAAACGGTACGGCAACAATCCAACGACTATTGGCAAGCGTTGGACAAGCGCGGGACAGCGTCACCGTGCCGATGACCTCAGCGATGCGCATGGCCGTCTAGCTCCCCCAGTACGCAGGCGACACCGGGTGGACACGCGCCGCCCGCGCCGCAGAGCCGCAATAATTGCTTGAACTCGAAAAACGTTCGGCCTGCTGGCTCCGCGATCAGCAGGTTTGCGCCCAATCGAGTGAGAGCCAGTTCTGCTTGGGCGAGCGAATGCACGGCGACAGCGCGGACGCCCGCCACCTTGTTGGCGACGCAACAGGCGACGGCGGCGTCGTCACAGAAGAGCACCGCACCTCGGCAGTCGCCCCGCGCCAAGCAATCGGCGACGGCGCGCACCCAGGGGCAGGCGTCCCCGTTGCAGTCCGGCAGGGGGGCCGGCTCCGGCGCGGTTCGGCGCACGGAGCGCAGGGCGGCTTGGAGCATTGGCGGCGCTTGCCCTTGCAGCGCGAAGCCCCAACCGTTCCTGGCCTGGCCGTTGCCGTCCATCAATCGCAGACTCCCAGCACAAACCAGCGCACCGGAGAATTCTTGACGCCGACCAGCTGACGGGCACCGGCGCCGTCGTTGCTCACTATCACCTGACTGTCGCGGCCGGCGCCGAGGGTGTCGATGACTAGGATCGGCTCGCCGTCTTCTTCGCCGTCGGCGGTCAGCAGTTGCGCGACGACTAAGCGCCAACCGTTGAGGCTGGGATGCTTGACCGTGGCAGTGGCGTGACCGACGACGCGCGCTAGTTGCATGGTGGTGATGACCCGCCGCCGGGCGGCGGGCTTGGGTTGATCCATGTGGTTAGAGTTACAGGACCCGCATGCTCTTCACCGTCGTCGAGCGACGTTGCCGAGTAAACGTCAACGGTGTCGTCACGCCTTCGCCGGTCGGCGTGGCGATGCTGAAGCTCAGGTAGCCCTCGCCGCCGCTGCCGAGGCCCGCCATGCTCGGCCCATTCTGAATGTACAGCGTCGTATCCATGGCGCGGCCCATGCGCGTGATCGTCTCCACGTTGCGCGAATGGATGACGGCCGTATGCTTGAAGCCATGCTCGTACTTCTTCGCCAGCGCGATGGCCGCGTCTACGTTCGCCGCGCGCACAAATGGCACGAACGGCATCATCTGCTCGTGATCGACGAACGGATGTGATTCATCCGTTTCGCCGAAGAGCAACTCGGTGTCGGCCGGCACCGTCAGGCCGATGCGCTGGGCTAACACGGCAGCGTCCTGGCCGATCAGATCCTTGTTGACGACCAGGTGATCCTTGTCTTGCACGAACGCGGCCTTCGTCAGTGCCGCAATCTGGTTTTTGTCCAGGCGGACGGCTTTGGCGCGCGTCATGGCATCCATGAGTTCATCAAAGATGGCTGCCACGGCGAAGACTTCTTTTTCGCCGATGCAGAGCAGGTTGTTGTCGTAAGCGCCGCCGGCGACGATGGACCGGGCGGCATTGTCCAGGTCGGCTGTCTCGTCCACGACCACGGGCGGATTGCCCGGCCCGGCCACGATGGCCCGCTTTGGACTCCGCAGTGCGGCGCGGCCTACCGCGGGACCACCCGTCACGCACAACATCTTGATCTCACGGCTATCGAAGATCGCCTGCGCCGATTCCAGCGTGGGCTTCTCGATGATCGTGATGAGGTTGTCGATGCCGATGGCCTCGTGAATCGCTTTGTTGAACAGCTGCGTCCCCTTGCAGGCGATGCGTGCGCCGCTCGGATGCGGATTGCAAACGATGCTATTGCCGGAGGCCAGCATGTTGATGGCATTGCAGGCCAGCGTCGGTAGCGAATGCGTCACCGGGGTGATGACGCCGATGACGCCAAAGGGGGCGTACTCGGTCAATGAGATGCCGTTCTCGCCGCTCACCGCGTCGGTGCGCAGAAACTCGACGCCGGGGATGCGTTCGGCAATCACTTTCAGCTTTTCGATCTTGTGGATCAGCCGGCCGATCTTGGTCTCGTCCAGCTCCTCCCGGCCCAGCGCCTCCGCTTGCTCGGAGCAGATGCGGCGGACGCACTGCACGGCTTTGCGGCGATCTTCGAGGCCGCGCGCCTCAAATTCGCGCTGCGCCTTGGATGCGGCGGCGACGGCGCTCTCCACGTCCTGAAACACGCCCCAGGCATGGGCATGGCCGTTGCTAGACGGCAGCCGGCCGTTGCCGTTCGTCGGCACGGCGTGGCCG
>JBBSES010000690.1:0-2523 GCA_038239465.1 Gemmatales bacterium | reverse complement strand
CGCGCCGCGTTCCGTGCTCGGGACGCTAGCGCGATCCCATGCGCTGCAATGATGCTTGCGCGTCGCGCGTCAGCCAGGCGCCCGGCGCTCCCGCGGCCAATTTCTCCAGCAAGCGTCGCGCTTCGGGCGTGGCGCTTCGTTCCAGCACCTCCAGGGCGCGGACGGTTCGCAGGCGCCGCGGTTCGCTGACGGGCTTGTCGATGGCATCGACGAGCCGCTGCAAGCGTTGCCGCATCTCGGCGGACGGACGGCTGTCGAGGGCCGCGCGCAGCGCCTTCTCCGCGAGATCGCCCCGTTCCTCCAGGGCGGCAGTCGCCGTTTGCCGCGTGGTGAAGGTCGGACTGTCGAGATCGGCGATCCACTGGTCAATTTGACGACGCGGCACGACGGCCATCGGTTCGAGCCGGGCGGCGAAATAGGCGGCCGCTTGCGGCGTGGCGGCGAAAGTTCCCAGAGCTTGGTACGCGCGGGCGGCGTCGGCGTCGGCGAGACGTGCCCAGGCCGCGTCCAGCGTTTTTTCGGGAAGCGGCAAGTCGAGGGGGCCGTCTTCCGGCACGCGGCCCGTCGTCGGCCAGACGAGGAGCGTGGCGTCGCGGCTGGCCGTCACGAACGTGTCGCCCGTCGGCGAATAGGCGACGCGCTCGACGAGATCCGTATGGCCGGTGAGACAGCGGCGTTGCTGGCCGGTGGCGATTTCCCAGAGGCGGGCGGTGCGGTCCTGGCCCCCCGAGGCCAGGGTGCGGCCATCGGGCGCGAAGGCCAGCGAGGTGACCACCCCGCGATGCCCCTCGAACGTGCGGACGCGCTTGCCGGTGGGCCAGTGCCACAGACCGATGGCGGCGTCGCTGGCGTCGTCGTCGTAGGCGTCGGTCGCCAGGTGTTGGCCGTCGGGGGAGAAGGCGACAGTATGGACGTACCGAGCGAATCGATCGGGTCGCGCTTCCTCGAGCCGATCCAGTTTTCGGGGATCTCCCCCGTGCCGGAGGACGCGAACTCGCTTTCCGGTGGCGGTTTCCCAGATTTCCGTGGCTTGATCGTAGCAATAGGCAGCCAGGTGCTTGCCGTCGGGGGAAAAGGCGATCGAGACATAACTGTGTTTTTTCAACGGACCGAAAGTAGGGCCTCGCGCGCCCGTCGTGGTGTCAAACGCGCGGATAATTCCTTGGTGTTGAATGCCTTCGCGAATTACAACTCGACTCGGCCGGGCATCCCGTTCCTTGGGAGGGGACGCTATTTTCTCGAAAGTGGCAACAGCCATGGTACGTCCGTCCGGGCTGACCGTGAAGGCATCGATCCATGTCGCATCGACATCGATGGAACGAATCTCTCTCGCGGCATTCGCGTCAAACACGCGGATAGGCCCATTCTCCGAGATGAAAAGCCTGGCGTCTCGGGAGGAGGCCAGGGCTATAGCCGGCAAGCCGTGGTGGAGCGGCGGCACTCGGAGGCGTTCTTTCCAGGTGGCGGTATCCCAGAGAAGCGTGCTGCCATCCGCGGCGGCGCTGGCCCGCGTTTTGCCGTCGGGGGTGAAGCAGGCGGCGTTGACCTGGCCGAGATGGCCGGGCAGCAGCCGAACTTCCTGGCGCTTGGCCAGATCCCAAATGCGCAGTTTCGGTGTATGAGTCCCGGCCACCGCCAATCGGCCGTCGCCCAGGAAAGTAACCTGTTCCCCGGCGGCGTGAGAGCCTTCGAGATACGTGGGCTTGCCACTGGCTATGTTCCAGAGTGTGACGAGATTAGTTTGGTCCTTAGTTCCCGCGGCCAACATGAGGCCATCCGCGCTGAAAGCGATTCTGCCCTGACCGTCGAGCGGCTGCGCGAACGATTTCGACTCCTTTCCGGTGGTCGTGTTCCACAGGCGAATCGTGCCGTCCCCAGCCGAAGAGGCCAGGGTCTTGCTGTCCGGGGAGAAAGCCAGGGAGTCGATGCAGCACTTGTGGCCGACGCGGAAGGGGAGTCGCTTGCCCGTTCTTACGTCCCATAGAAAGACTACCTGGCCACCGATACCGGAGGCCAGGATCTTGCCGTCGGGTGAGAAAGTCAGATCCCTGGCCGAAATCTTATGCCCTTCCAGGCCATGCAGATGCCGGCCCGTGGCGAAGTCGATGAGGTAAACCCCCTCATCGCCGCCGCAGGCCAAGAGCCGGCTGTCCCGTGTCAATGCCCCAACATGTAATTGCCCCGCGGGGCACGCGAAGGTTCGTCCCCTCTTGCCGCTGGCGGCGTCCAGGAGCCAGAGTTCATCGGGGGTGACGAGGACTAGCTCTTTGCCGTCCGGGGTGAAAAGGAGACCTCTAACACGCATCTCTCCCAGGTCGATACCGCACTTTTGCCGCCCCGTAGCCATGTCACCAATGTGGATGCGATTGCTTGGGTAGTCGTGCGATGCCACTGTCGTGCCGTCGGGCGAAAGAGCCGTCGTCTCCAGCGAGCCGCCCAGACGCCAGCGAACCGTGCCGAGCCGCGCCAGCGCTCCGGCCGGCAATGGGTCGCCGTGGTGGTCGGGGCGCGGCGTGGGTTTGG
>JBBSES010000689.1:0-2536 GCA_038239465.1 Gemmatales bacterium | reverse complement strand
CTTCTTCTCGTCCTTCTTGACCTCGCCTTCCGCCTTGTCCTCTTCCTTCGCCTTCTTGGCCTTCTTGGCGGCGATCTTCAGCACGCGCACCTTCGGCAGATTGAACGGGCTGCGGCCTTCCGGCCAGCGTTCCTCGTCCTTCAGGACCTTTATGCGCTCGTCGCGCGTCAGCACGTTGCGGGCACGCGCCAGGCTATTCTTGCGGCGCAGGCTTTTGTCGATCGACATGAGACCCATTCCTTCGCTGGTTCAAACCCGGCACCATCGTCCAGGCGCGGCTTCGGTAATAAGAGGATGATAAAAGCGCCGGCAGCCGCCGACAAGGGCAGTGCGTCAGGCGATGCGCAGGTCGCGGCAGGTTTCTTCATAGCTCGCTTCAAGTTCGAGCGGGATCGCCAGGTTGTCGGCAAGCCATAGCGGTAAAGTCGGCAGCGGCTGGGCGAGGGCCAGCGGGTGAAGCCAGGTTTCCAGGTGCCAGTCGCCGGCCGTTTTGGTGGGGCGACAGGCCACGGCATACAGGCCGGGGGGCGACGGCTCCAGCAGAGGGTCCGAGAGACTGGCCACGGACAGCGTCTCGGCGTACAGATTGGCGTGGCGGGTGGTCACCAGATCGACGATGACGACCGAAATCCGCCGCTGCAGCAGGGCAACGCACTTGGCGGCGAAGGCTCGGCGATGTTCCGGGAGGTCCTTATTGGCCGGGCTGACAAGCTCGATCGCCGCGACCAGGCGCCGGCCGTCGCTATGGTCGTACAACCGTACTTCATACTCGTCCAGGCCGCGCACGTCGGTGGCGACGCGGAGCGTGGCTTGAGGCGGCGCCCAGGCCGCCGTCACATCTTCCGTGTCGAACGTGCCCACGTCAATTTCGACGGAGCGGCCCCACTGGACACGCGGTTCCGCGGATAGCGCACGGGAAGGTGGCGGGCGAGCGTCTGCACGATCATCATCGACCAGCCGCCGTGAACTCCCTGCCACGACTCCCTTTGATCGACGGGCGGACGAAAGTGGTCGCGCAGCGGCATGGTTCACCCTTGCTTACAGCTGATTGACGTGATGAATGATCCGATCCGCGAACGCCGCGCTCGTCGCTCCGGCTTCGGCGCCGTAGCCGGCGAACTGACGGGCGATGTCGTAGGTCACGTGCAGGGTGCCGCCCGGTCCCTTCTTGGCCGTCTCCTCGCTTTCGGCGAACGTGCGGTCCACGCCCTTGTTGATGAGGTCGGCCGCCTCGTTCCAGCCCATGTGTTCGAGCATCAGCACGCCGGAGAGAAGTACCGCGCCGGGATTGGCCAGGTTCTTTCCGGTATACTTCGGGGCGGTGCCGTGGGTCGCCTCGAACATGGCGGCCACGTCGCCGATGTTGGCGCCGGCGGCCAGGCCGATGCCGCCCGTCATCGCCGCCGCCGCGTCAGAGATGTAGTCGCCGTTCAGGTTCGGCGTGGCGATGACGCTATATTCGTCCGGCCGTAGCTGAATCTGCTGGAACATGCTGTCGGCGATGCGGTCGTTGACGACCACCTTGCCCTTCTTGTCGGCCCCCTTGTACACCTCGTCTTCGGTCACGGTCTGGTCGCGGAACTCCTCGCGGGCCAGCTCGTAGCCCCAGTCCTTGAAGGCGCCTTCCGTGAACTTCATGATGTTGCCCTTGTGCATCAGCGTCACGGTCGGCAGCTTGTGGTCGATGGCGAAGCGCAAGGCCATGCGGATGAGGCGTTTGCTGCCTTCGGGGCTGATCGGCTTGATGCCGATGCCCGCCGTTGGCCGCACGTTGGTGTAGCCCCACTTCTTGAGCAGGGCGATGAGTTCATTAGCGCGTTCGCTGCCGCTTTTGAACTCGATGCCGCAGTACACGTCTTCGGTGTTCTCGCGGAAGATCACCATGTTGACCTTGTCGGCGCGCTTGTTGGGAGCCTCGACGCCCTTGAAATAGCGCACGGGACGGACGCAAGCATAGAGATCAAAGCGGAGGCGCAGGTAGACATTGATGCTGCGAAAGCCGCCGCCGATGGGCGTGGTCAACGGCCCCTTGAGGCCGAGCCGGTAATACTCGAACGCCTTGAGCGTGTCGTCGGGCAGATACAGCTGCCGTTGCTCGTCCTCGCCGAGAGTGCCGATCTGCTCGTCCTTCACCTGCGGATAGTACATTTCGCGGGCCACGTCGCCGGCGTGAACGTCGAACCAGTGGAGCTTGCGTTTGCCCTTGTACGCCTTCTCGACGGCGGCGTCGAGGACGCGCACGGCGCACGTCGTGATGCCGGGAACGGTGCCGACGTCGCGGCCAATGCCGTCGCCGCGCATGAGGCAGACGATGGGGTCGTCCGGGTAGGTCCACTTTCCGTGGGCATCGACGCTGACGCGGCTGCCGCTCTTGGGCGGCGTGATCTTCTCGTAGGTCGGCGCGGTCATGGAGAGGACTCCCGGAGGATTTGGTGAAAGCCCCGATTGCAGCAAATGGGGGGTAGGATGTCAACTAACTGAGACCGGCGAGCGGGGTCGCGTAAGCGCCCCGAGTACTCGGGGCGCTTACGCCCCG
>JBBSES010000688.1:0-2537 GCA_038239465.1 Gemmatales bacterium | reverse complement strand
TGGGTGGCGCCGCGCTTGGTTTGTGTGTTGGTGGGGTGCGTGACAAAGCCCCCCCCCCCCCCCCCCGGCGACGGGAAATTACGGTAAATCCTTGTAGCTGATCTTACGTTGCACCTGCTTGTCGTCCAGCTTCTTGCCGGCCACCTCGACGTAGGGCCAGATGAAGTAATTGAGCGGCTCGCCCTCCTGCTTCGGCTCCAGGACGATATCGCGGCCGGTAGTCAAAACGACGCGGTCCTCGGTCAAGTTGCCGAAGTAGTAGTCGTTCATCTTCGGGTCTTTGTTCGCCTCGGAGATATCGACTGGCACCCAGCCCTTGTCGCCTACTTTGAACTTCGCCCAGCAGTGATAGCCGGGAATCTCGCCGGTGCCGTGCTTCTCGGGCAGCGGGAAGCCCATCTCGAACTTGGCCGGGATCTTGTTGGCCCGCGCCAGGCTGATGAACAAGCTATGGAAGTCGGTGCAGTTGCCGACGCCGCTCTCGCAGGCATAGACGGAATCGCCGCGGCCCCAGGGTTTGTCCTTGGGCTTATCGTACTTCATGTGGCCATTGACCGTGTCGTACATCACGCGCGCCGCCGCCAGGGTGTCCTTCGGCAACTCGGTCCCCTTGATCAAGTCGAGCGGCTTGCCCTTCAGCGGCACCAGCTTGTCGGCCTGCAAGAAGCGCTGGATCGGCGCGCCCTCGTCGTCCATCTTCGCGCCCTTCACTTCGTTGCGCGTCACCTGATAGGTGATGGACAGCGGAATCTTGCCGTCCTTGTTCGCCGCTGCCTCGACGTACAGAACTTGGTTGCCGTATTCCTTGTCGTTGCCGATCTTGAACCCCTTGGGCACGCCCTTATCGTCCACGATCTTGACCGTCTGGTCGTCGTTGCTCGGCGGCACCGGAATCCATACGCGGGCTTTCTGCTCCGGCTCGAGTCCGGTGACGGTGGCGGCGTAGGTGAATTGGAAAGTACGGTTCTTGGCCTCCTTCGGCGCGGGCGCCTTTTCCTTCGCCTCCGGCGCGACTTCCTTGGCCTCATCCGTGCTAAAAGACACGCGAACCTGCTTGCCGGCGACGACGAGTACCTTCTTTATTACCGTGAATGTCTTGCCGTTCTCGATCCAGCTGACGCTCAGCTCGTATGAATACCTCTTGCCTGGCTCCAGGGGCGGCGTGAGAAAGACGCGCTCGGGGCCGGTCGCGTTCGTCGGCGTGTCCTGAATCGTCAGCGTTGCCTTGGCCGGCAGCGTGACGGTGATGACCGCCTTGTCGGCGGGCGCCTCGTCGGCCGCGGGAGAAGGAAGCACGAGAGCGGCCAACGCCAGGGCGACGAGGCCCAGGCGCAGCCAGCGAAGGGGAACCATGTGCATGGCATTTACTCCGGTAAGGACTAAGCAGCGGAATCGCACGCGCGGCACGATCCGGCGAGCGCGAAAGGCGAAGGATGGCTAGTGCTGCGTCAACGCCTCAATTTAGGGTAGCGGCGTCCCGCACTTCGTCTGAATTCTGGCGAATTCAGCTACTCAGACAACGACCCCCGTAGCTGAATTCGCCAGAATTCAGACCCGCGACCCTAAAGTCAAGCCTTGACACTGCACTAGGAGAGAAACCGCGAGAGCGGCGATAAAGGCCCGGTCACGCCGAGGCCCTGGCGCGAACTCAGGTGAAGCCGGAGAAGGAGCGAGACAGGCCCATCAGTGGAGGTTCCGTGGAGGCGCGGGCCCTATGGAGTTAGCGTAGCGAACCACGTCTTATAGAATGATATCATGCTGGACCTCCATTGCCACATCCTGCCCGGCGTCGATGACGGCCCCGTGGACCTCGACGAGGCGCTGGCGCTGGCCCGTTTCAGCGTCGCCGACGGCATCACGCACATCACCGCCACGCCGCATTGCCATCGGCAACTGCGCCTGCTGCGCGCCGATATCCTGCCGCGCGTGCGTCATTTCAACCAAGAACTGGTCCAGTCGGGCATACCGCTGACGGTGCTGCCTGGCGCCGAGATCCAGGTGTACGACTGTGACCTGTATCGCCGCGACTTCGAGGAGGGCGTGTACTGCCATCTCGGCGGTGGCACGGAGTTCACGCTGCTGGAGTTTCCCTGGCGCGAGGACTGGGTTCCGAGGGACGCGGCCGCCTTCATTGGCTGGCTGCGCGCACGCGGCATGACGCCGATCGTCGCCCATCCCGAGCGGCACGACTACTTCCGCGACGACCCCGGCCGGCTGCGCCATATCGTCGCCGCCGGCGCCTGGATCCAACTGACCGTCGATTCCTTCCTGGGAAACCACGGCCCGTTCGCGCTCCGTAGCGCACCGGAGATGTTGGAAACCTATCGGGAAGTGGTACTTGCCACCGACGCTCATCAGGTCGGCGGCCGTTGCTCCGGGCTAGCGGCGGGATTCGCGTGGGTGAGGCAGCATGTCGGCGTCGAACGGGCGAATGATTTGAAGGCGCGAGCGGACGGGGTGTTGGCGAAATTGCTCACGGCGAGCGTCGAGCCGTAAGGCCGACGCGGTAGTGCTTCACACGTCGGCCTTACGGCTCG
>JBBSES010000687.1:0-2542 GCA_038239465.1 Gemmatales bacterium | reverse complement strand
GCGGCAGCGGCGGCGGCGGCCAAGGCGGAGTGATGGTCGCGCCTTCCTGTAACCTCTGAGCATGGGGTTCGCATTGCCCGATGCGCCGAACGACGATCCAGAGGCAAGCCGGAAACGCCCAGCAACGGGTCAAGCAGGGCTGGCCCGTTGCCAGCGCGATCGCCGACGCGCAACGGGCCGGTCCCGCGGATATATTCGTGCAAACGCGCGACATACGCTATATCGTCCGCGGAGGCAGTGGGCGTGAGCATGTGTTTACCGCCGACGGGACGCAGATCATTACCTCGGTAAACCGCTCTCATGCCGCGCACTTGAGTCGTCTCAGAAGTGGGGCGATACGACCGGCGAGCGACAGCGAATACACGGCCTTGAAGGAGGCGATCGTTGGAAAATAACAACCATACCGACTTTGAGGTCGAGTTGGAAAATCTAACGTGCGATCTCCTCTCGGAGAGCCAGCACGAGAGTTTCTTGCACGCGCTCTTCGCACTACCCAAAGCGGCTTGGGGGCTGGCGCACGATTTGTTTCCCTCGCGCGTGAAGCCCAAACTGAAGGCCGTCGAAATGAACCTCGAAGGCGATCTCCGCGTCACCTGGCTCGATTATCCCGGCGCCCAACCGGGGGACGGGGCCGCGCTCGTGGTCTTCTTTTTGGACAGTTCATACTGGAGTAAAGCCGCCTTCTTCAATCGAAACTCGTTGTCGCCGCCAGTCAAGAAACCGCGCAAACTGAGTACGAGCCGCTAAGTTAATCGGTCCCCGGTCGCCTCCATAACCATGATCTCCCCTGCCCGAAAACCCTGGTGGCGACGCTGGTTCGGCTCGCGCTCCGAACGAGCCGCCGACGGCTTCCTCCGACGACTCGGCTACCGCGTCGTGGCGCGCAATTACACCTGCCCGCTCGGCGAACTCGATCTCATCGCCATCGATAGCAATTGCCTAGTCTTCGTCGAGGTGCGCTCCACGGGAAACGATGACACCCAACGCCCGGCGGCATCGGTGGACGACGCCAAACAGAAAAAGCTTACCGCGCTGGCCCTGCACTTCTTGCAGGCCAAGCGCTTGCTCGGCCGACCGGCGCGCTTCGATGTCCTCGCCGTCAGCTGGCCGGCCGACCAGCGCGAACCCGTCATCGTCCATTACCCTCATGCCTTCGAGGCCATTGGCCGCTTTCAAATGTTTTCGTAACTCCCCAACCACGGATGGGCGCTGCCGTGAAAACCGTCGAGGAACAACTGGCGCTCATCGGCCGCGGCGCCGAGCAGATCGAACCGCGCGACGAACTGCGCAAGAAGCTCGAACGCGCCGCGAAAACCGGCAAGCCGTTGCGGGTCAAATACGGCATCGATCCCACGGGCATCGACGTCCACCTCGGCCATACCGTGCCTTTGAGAAAACTGCGCCTCTTCCAAGAACTTGGCCATCAGGCGGTCCTCATCATCGGCAACTACACCGCGCTCGTCGGCGACCCCAGCGGCCGCGACCAGACCCGCGCCCGGCTGACGCCCGAACAAGTTGAGGCCAACGCCCGCGATTACTTGAAGCAGGTTAGCCGCGTTATCGATATCGATAAGACCGAAGTGCGGCCCAACGGCGATTGGTTCGGCAAAATGTCGTTCCTCAACGTGTTGGCCCTCACCAGCAAGATCACCATGCAGCGTATGCTCGAACGCGACGACTTTAGCAAGCGCATGAAGGGCGGCACGCCTATTTACCTGCACGAATGCCTCTACCCGCTGATGCAGGGGCACGATAGCGTCGAGATCAAGGCCGACGTGGAACTCGGCGGCAGCGAGCAACTCTTTAGCTTAATGGTGGCCCGCGACCTGCAGCGCGACGCCGGCCAGGAGCCGCAAGTCTGCCTGACGTTACCGATCCTGCGCGGCCTCGACGGGGCGCGGCGCATGGGCAAGAGCCTGGGCAACTACATCGGCGTCGGCGAAAGTGCCTACGAGCAATTCGCCAAGGCCATGAGCATCCCCGATGATCTCATGCCCGAATGGTTTTCGCTCCTCACCGACCGACCGGCCGAAGAAGTTGCCCCCTCAATCGCGTCGCAACCGATGCAGGCCAAGAAGACGCTGGGCCGAGACATCGTCGCCTTTTACCACGGCGCCGCGGCGGGCGAGACGGCCCAAAAGGAATGGGAGCAACGCATTTCCGGCGGTGAGGATCCCACCGATATTGCGGAGATCACGCTTAATATCAGCGACCTGACCGACGGTGCCATGTCGATTACCAAGCTGCTGGTGGTGGCTCGTTTGGCCAAGGGGACCAACGAGGCGCGGCGCCATGTGGCGAGCGGCGGCGTCACCGTCGGACCCGAGCGGCAGAAGATTACCGACGCGCTGGCGAATGTCCCTATCGCCGATGGGCTGATCGTTCGCTTCGGTAAACGGGAGGTGCGCCGCGTTCGGCTGGCGTGATAGCAACGAGCGGCGGGGGGGGGGTGGGGGGGGGCGGGGGGGCGGGGGGGCGCCCCCCCCCCCCCCGGGGGGGTCGGTGGGGGGGGGGAGTTTTGGTGGTGTTTGTTAGCGGTGGG
>JBBSES010000686.1:0-2545 GCA_038239465.1 Gemmatales bacterium | reverse complement strand
CTTGATCCCTTCCGGGGTAAGGATCCCCTTGAGGCGCGGGTCGAAGCGCCCCTGGTCGATGAAGACCTGCTCGCCCTTCTCGGACTGGATCCACGGCGGCAACGGCCGGCGGAACTCGTCGGCGGGGCGAGGGGCGAGAGCGAGCGCGGCGGCCAAGAAAGCGACAACGCGGAGCGCTCCGCGCTCCCGAGAGCCGGCAAGGTTCAGCTTCACGCGAAAGACTCCTGGAAGGAACGTGGACGCCGGACGTTAGACTCCAGGATAAGGCGAAAAGTTCATCGACGGGAGGGGAAAAACCTAGAGAAGATCGAAGCGCGGAGCGGATAAAGGCCTGCCGCTCTATTGGCCGATTCTCAAAACCGCGGCGCGCGGATTCGTTCATCGGCCGGCCCTTCGTCCGTATCCGTCGGCCAGGGGGGCCGTTCTTCCTCGCGTTCGCGTTCCGCTTCCACGCTCGTGGACAGCGATCGGCCCCACAAGAAATAGTGGCATAGACCCACGCCGGCCAGCGCGCCGACGATCAACAGCCCCTCAATGGCGAACGGCCCGAAGAAGCCGAGGCAGACCACGAAGCTGCCCGCCGCGAACAGCGCGACCAGCAAGAACGCGAGGAACGTGCCCCGTCCCGACGGCGATGGCTCCATGATGCCTCTCAGTGGTAGGGCTTGAGGTTGATGATGCGCGCCATGCCCGCCATCAGGTGCCATTCGATGTGGCAGTGGAAGAACCAACGGCCGGGGTTGTTCGCCAGCCACTGGATGACCACTTCTCCCTTGGCCGGCACGTTGATCGTGTTCTTCCGCGCCGGGTCGCGCATGTTCAGCCGCGCCGCGGGACCGAGGACGTGGAAGTCGTGCCCGTGCAGGTGAAACGGGTGGTCCATGTCGGTCGGATTGGTCAGTTTCATTCTTATGTGTTCGCCATTCTGGATGACGAACGGCGCCGCTTCGGGGGTCAGATAATACGCGCCGTTGATGCTCCAGCGATAGGGCCGCATCGACCCGCCGAGAAGGATCGGCATCTCGCGCGGCTGCGTGGATAGGTCGGCCGGCTCGCGCGCGCGCAACGCCTCGGCCGTGACGTGCCGCGGCCCCCAGCGAACGGGGTCCATTTCCGGCTCGCCCGCCTGGGAGTCCTTCGGACGCAGCACGGCCAGGACTTCGTTGCCGTCGAGAGTCACGGCACGAATCCAGCGCGGGCCATCGAGGTCGGCCTTGATTAGCACGTCGTACGTCTCGCCGATAGCCAATACGAGATTGTCCACTTCCGCCGGGATTACCGGCGCCCCGTCGCTGGCGATGATGGTGAGCGGCAAGCCGTCGATTTGGAAGCGGAAGTAATAAGTGGACGAGCCGTTGATGAGGCGGAGGCGCACGGTCTCGCCCTTCTTGACCTCGATGACGGTCAACGGGCTTTTCGTGTCGCCAGGAGCGCGTCCCTTGCCGTTGATGAGGCCCGACTGAAAGGGGATGTCGCCGACGTCCTTCACCCCTTTCACGTCCTTCATGTCCATCTGGCCCATGCCCTTGCCGTCGAGAAGATGGGCGAGCAAGGTGTCGGCCGGTTGGAGAAACCAGTCGTTGATGAGCAGCACCTCGTCGCGGTCGTAGGCCGCGATGGGCGTGCGCTCTTCCACGATGAGCGGGCCGAAGAGGCCGTTGGCGTATTGAACGCCAGCGTGGGAATGATACCAGTGCGTGCCGGCCGGCTCGGCCTTGAATTCGTAGAGGAACGATTCGTCCTGGAGAATGGGCAGGCCGGAGACGTTTTCGACGCCGTCCATGCGCCAGGTGCCCTTCTGGTACATGCCATGCCAGTGGACCGTGGTGGGCACGCCGAGTTCGTTGACGACGTTGACGCGCAGCGTATCGCCTTCCTTGGCCCGAATGGTGGGGCCGGGAAGTTGGCCGTTGTAGCCCCAGATTTCCTTGGTGCGTCCATCCGGGGCGCCGCTGAAGCGCGCGGCGCGCAGTTCCAACGCGGGGGCGTCTTCCGTGGAGGGCATAACCTGCCGCCGACCGCAACCGGCCAGCGCCAGGGCGCCGCCGGCCGCGAGTTGACTCAAGAAGCGGCGCCGGCTGGGTTGCGTTTCAGGATCGTCGAACCGCGCGTCATCGCTCATGGGGAAGGCTCCTGGGTGAAAGGGTCCATCGAGCGACGCGGGAGCATGCGCCGTCCCTTGACAGTTATACGATACGAATCGGCGAAGCGTGACAGGGGCTATGGCCGCTCAGCGCGGGATGAAGAAGAGTCCGGGAGCGACCGCTGGCGGGGCATCGATGCGGCGGCGCTCCTGTCGGTCGTCCTTCTTAAGGCGGTCGAGGGCGGCGTGGTCGATTTCCGTCGTGGTCTCCCAGCGGTTGTCGAGGGTGCCGTCCCCCCCCGCTTAAGGCTCGATAACGCACTAGTGCTGCGTCAAAGCCTCGATTTAGGGTAGCGGCGTCCCGCACTTCGTCTGAATTCTGGCGAATTCAGCTACTCAGACAACGACCCCCGTAGCTGAATTCGCCAGAATTCAGACCCGCGACCCTAAAGTCAAGCCTTG
>JBBSES010000685.1:0-2547 GCA_038239465.1 Gemmatales bacterium | reverse complement strand
GGGGGGCTTACGCCCCCCGCTCGCCAAGAGGTCTTTTTGGGAAGGGGAATCGTATGCCCCCACGCCGCTCGCTGTCCAGACGAATGCGAAGCGCGCTGGTACGACGATTCCGAAAATCGTAACATAGAGGCGAGGTGAAACATCATCGCGGGCGGAGGCGGACTCATGGCGCGCCGATTCGGAATCCTGGCTCTGTCGCTCGCCTGGCTCGGCTTCGTCGCGCCGGCGTCGGCCCATTACAACATGTTGCTCCCTTCGACTCCCTCGGCCAAGAAGGGCGACACCGTCACCTTCACCTATCAATGGGGCCATCCCTACGAGCATCAACTCTTCGACGCGCCGCAACCCGAGGGCCTGACCGTCGTCGCCCCCGACGGCAAGCCGACGAAGTACGGTGCCGACTTCCTCGAAAAGATCGCGGTGCCGGCGGGCGATAAGAAGGCGCGGGCGTATCAATTTCGCTTTAAGCCGGAAGAGCGCGGCGACTATCTCTTCCTCCTCAAGCTGCCGCCGATCTGGATGGAGGAAGAGGAGGAATACCTGCACGACACGGTAAAAGTCGTGCTGCACGTCCAGGCGCAGAAGAACTGGGAGGGGATGGCTGACACCAAGGAATTCGAGCTATTACCGCTGACGCGGCCTTATGGATTACTGCCGGGCATGACGTTCCAAACGTTGGTTCGACAGCCGTGGCCGGAAGATCGCGTTAGAGAGGCGCCGAGATTAGGCGAACTGGAAAGGGCACCAAAGCAACTACTCCCTGGCCTGCTCGTCGAAGTCGAGCGCTACAACGCCGCGCCGCCCAAGGAGATGCCGGCCGACGAGTTCATCACGCGCACCGTCCGCGCCGACCCCAACGGCGTGGCGACGACGACGCTGACCGAGCCGGGGTGGTGGGGCGTCACCGCCCTCCGCGAGGGGGGCCAACGGGCGCACAAGGACAAGATGTTCCCCGTGCGCCAGCGGACGACGCTCTGGGTCCACGTCGCCGACAAAGCGAAGTAGCTCATGCACGGCGCGACCTTCGCCGTCCACGTCATGGACGGCGTCCTTACTCCCGCCTGGCTGCTCGGCGGCTTCGGCGGCGCGGCCTTGCTCGTGGGCTACGGGAGTTGGCGGGTCCGCGAGGAGGAGATCCCGCGCGTCGCCCTGCTGACGGCCGCTTTCTTCGTGGCGTCTTCGATCCATGTAAGGGTGCCGCCGACCAGTGCCCATTTGTTGCTCAATGGTCTGGTGGGGGTATTGCTCGGCCGTCGGGCGGGACTGGCCATCGTCGTCGGCGTCGTCCTGCAAGCCTTCCTCTTGGGCCACGGCGGCATCACGGCTATTGGTATCAACAGCTGCGTCCTCGCCATTCCAGCGCTGCTGGCAGGGCAGTTGTTCCACGGCCTGCGGCGCGTCCCCTGGCTGCGGCATCCGTGGGCGCGGTCGGCACTGGTGGCCGGCGGCGTCTGGCTCTGGCTGATGGCTACGGCAATCAGCGTCGCCTTGCTGATGGGTCGAGATGTGCTGGCGCTTCCGCCCGTCGTTTGGCCCTTCTTTATCCTACTGGCCTTATGCGTCGCGCTCCTCGAACGCCGGCTGGAGCAGGCGCCGGAATTTCCCCTCGGCTTGCTCGTCGGCGAGTTGGCCGTGCTGATGACCCTGGCGCTCAACTGCCTGGTACTCACCCTCGGCGGCAGCGAGGACTGGTCCACCGTGGCCCTGCTCGTGCTGATCGCGCAGCTCCCCTTAGCGGCGATCGAAGGCGTGGTCCTCGGCTTCACGGTCGGTTTTCTGGCGCGCGTCAAGCCGGAAATGCTCGACGGCCCGCCCCCGGAGACGACGCCATGCGACGCCGATGGTCCCTCTTGATCGTGTGCGTCGCGTGCTTGCTCACGCCGCGACACGCCGCCGCCCACCGCCTGGACGCGGAAGTGAGCGTCGGTCCCTTCGGCGCCGTCCGCGTCGAGAGTTGGTACGAAACCGGCGAGGTGCCCAAGGGGGCGTCGGTCAAAGTTTACGCCATCGACGAAACGCTTTTCATCGAAGGCCATCTGGATGAGAAAGGGGCGTTCGCGTTCACCTATCCGGGCATGGATAGACTGCGCGTGGTGGTCAACGCCGGTCCCGGCCATCGGACGACGGTTCGCGTCAACGAGGAGCAAGTGCGCCGCGGGGCGGCGCTTACGCAACCGCTGGCAACCTGTGTCGCGTGCCTAGCGCTGACGCCCTACGTGGCAGCGCCGCTGCTGGTGGAGATTCGCGCCGACGCCCCCCCTGCCCTGCCCTCCGTGGCCGAGCGGCGCACGGGACCGCAGTATATGAACCTCATTTTCGGTATCGCGATCGTTGCGCTGGCGGCGTGCGCGGCGACGATTTTGCTGCGGGCACGGCGGGGGAAGGGGAATCGATCTGGTTAGCGACCCTGCTCTGTAAATAACCCGGCGAGCGGGGGGCGTTAGCCCCAATACCGTTTAACGAAGGACGCAGTTCACTTGTTTGTACATTGAAAAATCGCCTGAAAAATACTGTACATCGTACTGAACGTCGAGCTTCGTTAAACGG
>JBBSES010000684.1:0-2548 GCA_038239465.1 Gemmatales bacterium | reverse complement strand
TTAGCGTGCTGTGGGGCCACGCTCACATGCCTCCGATTCACCCGGCGGCCCGCTTGGCCTTCTTCGTGCTGGTAGGCACGTTCTTTTTCTGCCTGATTCACATGGAGACGTTTCGCCAGCGCATGAAGCGGGCCTTGTGGCAGACCGGGCGTTTTTTACGGACGGCGATCATCGACGTGCCGGCGCGATTGTTGCGCATCGCGGCCTTGCGGCAATTCATCGAGAGTTGGCCCGTGCGCTTCGCGGCGGCCTACCTCTTCAAACCGCTGATCGCCTGCGGCATCCTGGCCGTCTCCCTCCCGCAAGTGTTCGACTCGTGGGTGCATGGCGTCGGCATGTTCCTCGGGGTCAACTTCGTCCTCAACTCGCGGCCCGGCCAAGCCGCCACCGATGGCCTGCTGCAGGCCATCGTCAAGGTCTACGACCTGTTTCGCGCCGGACTCGTGCCGGGCCTGTTTCGCCTGATCGTCGCCCTGTTCAAACAGGCGATCGACATGGTCGAATACGTCCTGTTCAGCGTGGGCGAATGGCTGCGCTTCCGCAGCGGCGAAAGCTGGTTGTCGATGGCCGTCCGCGCCGTCTTGACCGTCCTCTGGTTCCCCATCGCCTACCTGACGCGCTTCTACATCGTCGTACTCATCGAACCGGGCTTCAACCCGCTCAAGGCGCCGGTATCGTACACGGCGGCCAAGTTCATGGTGCCCCTCTATCCCTTCGTCAACAAATACCTCGCCGAGCCGCTGATTCCGCTGCTCGGCGAGACCGCCGCCCCCGCCGTCGTATTCTTCGGCTTCTCCTTCTGGATTTCGGACGCTTTCGGCTTTCTGTTTTGGGAAATGAAGGAGAACTGGAGCCTGTACCGGGCCAACCGACGGCCGACGCTGCGCCCAGTCATCGTCGGCAGCCACGGCGAAACCGTCAAACGCCTGCTGCAACCCGGCTTCCATTCCGGCACGCTCCCCAAGCTCTACGCCCGGTTGCGACAGGCCGAACGCGACGCCCTCAAGACCGGCAACTGGCAGTCCGTCCGCGTCTGCACCCGCTCCCTGCAAGAGGTGGAAGTCTCGGTGCAACGATTGCTGGCCCGCGACGTGGTCGTTCTCGTCCGGCAAAGTCCGCAGTGGAAGGACGAGAAGCTGAACGCCGGCCGCGTGGCGCTCGCGTCCAACCGCATTAGCCTGGAACTGGTCCACGCCGATTTCCCGCAAGCGCCGGTTTGGCTCGACGTGGATGACCGCGCCGGCTGGCTGGTGGCGGGCATCCGGCAACCGGGCTGGCTCGATCAGGTGAACCCGGAGCAACGCCTCGCCGTCATTACCGGACTGGCCGGCTTCTACAAGCACGCCGGCATCGACCTCGTCCGCGAGCAAATCGAGGCCGTGCTGCCCGCCGACGTGGTCGGCTACGACATCACCGAACGCGATCTCGTCCTCTGGCTGCATCAACGCGGCGGCGCGGCGATTTATTACGATTGGAGCGAAAGCGAGATGCCGCTGACGCCGCGTAATATCGAAGGCGACACGCTGACCGACTGGCCTGTGCTGGATGCCGAGCGCGTGGTGTTCGGCCGGGTGCCGATCCGCTGGGACCAATGGGTCGAGACCTGGCAAGCCGACCAGGACGGCCGTGCCCCGACGCCCTTGCTCGATGCCAAGGTCCGCCTGTTGCCGGTGGCGCTCTGACGGCGATATCCGCGCGTTTGCCTCAAGAACGCCGCCGGTCGCCAACCGATAAGAGCAAGGAGATTGCCCCTTTCGCCCCCCTTGCCGCGAGCGTGCCATGATCGCGCTGCTGCTTCTGCTCGGCTATTTCCCGGCTCCCTACGGAGCGCGCGAGGACGCCAGCTTCTCGAACGTGCTGCATCGTCTCTTTCCGCCCACCTATGGGCCGCATCCGGTGCGCGGGCCGGTCGTCAATCGCAGTCGCACGCCCGCCGAGTTGCAGTATCAGGAAGTCTTGAACAACATCGCCATGATGGAGTCGCGCGACCTGCGCCAGCCAGTGCCGCCCGAGGCACTCTCGGGTCCGCCGCGCTTCGACGCCCCCGGTTTGCGCTTCTATTACACGGGCAAGTCGAACGCGGAACTGGCGGCGGCGCATTTGAATCCCGCCCTCATAGGCCCGGAAACCGTGTTGGGGCCGGATCAACTCGTCATCCTCGAATACGCCTATCAAAAGGCTATCGGCTTCCGCCTGGACATCCCGACGGAGGAGCGACTCGCCGCCTTCTTCGAGCCGCAGCCGCGCCTCTACGCCGCCCTGCGCTCGGGCTGGTTCGGGGTAGGAAATGCAACGGATGTGCCGGACGCGGTCAGCTACGTCGGTCAATACGGCGGCACGTACGTATGGGTCTTTTCGACGGATGTGGCTTCGCTCGCTCAATTCACGTTCGCGGTGAATTACGTGGCGCGGATGGGGCCGCGTCCGTGAGAAATGAACGAGAGGTAGGGTGCGTCAAGCGTACTCGCGCGGACGCACCAGAGTCTCATGCGATTCCGGTGCGTCCGCGCTAGTACGCTTGACGCGCCCTACGGATTGAGCCGAGTCA
>JBBSES010000683.1:0-2548 GCA_038239465.1 Gemmatales bacterium | reverse complement strand
TGTGCGTGCCGCCGGGAGTCATCGCCCTGGTCTGGGCCGAGCGGGCGCCGCGGAACTCGGCCGCGCAGCAGATCGCCATGATCTTCGGCGGCACCGGGCTGCGAATGGCCCTCGTCCTCGGCGTCGGCATGACGCTCTGGTGGTCCGTGTTCCGCGAACAGACCGGCTATGCGTTTTGGGCCTGGGTGCTGGTCTTCTACCTGTTCACCCTGGCCCTGGAAGTGGCCCTGGTATTGACCGGCCGATCGGCGGCTGGGAACGCTTGACGGAACCTCGGCCTTCGGGCCGCTCTCATTTGGAACCGACGTCATGGCCGTCAATCCGTTCGATCACGTACTCGATTCCAACGAATGGGAAATCTTCGAGACCCAGGGGCTGGGCATCCATCTGCCGTTCGGCCTGACCAAGTTCATGCTGCTGGAACTCGTGGCCGCGCTGCTCATGATCCTGATCTTCCCGCGCATCGCCCGCAAGGCGGCCAACGGCGATCCGCCTAAGGGGGCATTTCAGAACGCCTTCGAGGGGCTGCTGACGTTCATCCGCGACTTCGTGGCCAAGCCCTATATCGGCGCCCACGACGCCGACCGCTTCGTCCCCTTCCTGTGGACGCTGTTTATCTTCATCTTGTTTTGTAACTTGTTGGGTATGTTCCCGTTCCTCGGATCGCCGACATCGAACATCTTCGTCACGGGCGCGCTGGCTTTGTGTACTTTCGGAGTAATTCACGGGGCGGCGATTGCCAAGATGGGGCCGCTCGGCTATGTGAAGTCGTATGCCCCGCATATCGACGTGCCTTTCGGCATGGGCTACGTGCTGATCCCCGGCATCGTGGCCATCGAGATCGTCGGGCAGTTCATCAAGGCGTTCGTGTTGGCCGTGCGTCTGTTCGCCAACATGTTCGCCGGGCATACCGTGTTGGCGGTCATTTTGCTCTTTATCGTTATGGCCAAGGACGCGGCCTGGTATATCTCCGTGCCGATCAGCCTCGGCAGCGTGATCGGCGTGACGATCCTGAGCCTGTTGGAACTGTTCGTCGCCTTCTTGCAGGCCTTTATCTTCACGTTCCTGGCGTCGTTGTTCCTCGGTTCCACCCTGCACCCGGCGCACTGATGTGTTGGATGCGGCGGATGATATCAATTGGGTTTGAGGTGTAATTCCAGCGGGAGAAGGCAGTCCCATGAGAACGTTCAGCCTGGCAGTCTTGATCGTGTTCGTGCTGTTGCTCACCGCCAGCCCGGCGATGGCGCAGACGAAAATCGGCGAAGGGTACGCGCCGTTCTACGGCCCCCACATTGGCGCCGGCCTCGGCGCCGCCATTACCATCGTCGGCGCCGGCATCGGCTTCGGCAAAATCGGCGTCGCGGCTTTGGAAAGCATGGCCCGGCAGCCCGAGACGGCCGGCCAGGTGCAAACCGCCATGCTCATCATCGCGGCCCTCCTCGAAGGCGCCACCTTCTTCGCCCTGATCGTATGCATTCTTTTGGCCCTCAAGTAACCCGACCGCTCGCCGAGGATTTCGTCATGAACGGCTTTCGGACGTGCCTCCTGTTCGTGGGGATCGCGCTTTCGGCGTCGGCCGGCTCCATTCGAGCGGCCGACGCCGAGGGCGGCCACGGCGAAAAGGTCGGCAAACTCAAGGCGGTCGTCAACGACCACGGCAAAAAAGAAACCAAGGTCTTCGACCTCAACGACGAGGCCCACCGCAAGCAGTTGGCCGAACACATTCGCCAACAACAGCTGGAAAACCTGGTCGAGGACAAGGCCAAGGCCAGCTTGACCGACATCCGCTGGGACCTCGGCCTGTGGACCATCGTCGTCTTCGTCCTCCTGTATGCCATCCTCCACAAGTTCGCCTGGGGGCCGCTCCTGGCCGGTTTGCAGAAGCGCGAATTCACGATCGCCGACGCCCTTGCTCAAGCGAAAAAAGCGAACGAAGACGCCCAGGCACTGCAAGCCGAGTTGCGCAAACGGCTCGATAACAACGCCCAAGAAATCCGCGGACTGATGGAAGAGGCCCGCAAGGACGGGCAGAAGCTCAAGGACGAACTGGTCGCCACGGGCAATACCGAAGTCAACGCCAACCGCGACCGCCTGCGCCGCGAAATGGATACCGCCCGCGATCAGGCGCTGCAAGAACTCTGGACGCAGACGGCCCAGCTGGCGACGCTGGTGTCGGCCAAGACGATCCGCCGCGACCTGGGGACCGACGACCACCGCCGCCTGGTGGACGAGGCCCTCGCCGAATTGAAGCAAACCGCCAACGGCAGCACCGCCGGGGTACACGCATGAACGCCACCGACGGTCAAGGCAACGGCGAGGAAGTGCAGCCGTTCGCGAACGCCACCGCCCAGCGCGTGGCCAAGATCTACGCCGAGGGACTGTTCGACGCCGCCCAGAAAGCCAGCGACGTCGATGGCGTCCTCGAACAACTGCGCTCGTTCATCGACGACGTGCTGAAGTCCCAGCCCGATTTCGAGCATTTCCTCGCCAGCGCCGCCGTCGCCCGCGAGCGCAAGGAAGAAGTTCTCCGCCAGGCGTTGGAAGGCCG
>JBBSES010000682.1:0-2568 GCA_038239465.1 Gemmatales bacterium | reverse complement strand
GGCGCGGCCGGCGCGTCGCCCGCCTTCTTGCGCTTGTCCCAGTTGTACTTGCGCTGGAACTTCTCGACGCGGCCCGTGGTGTCGAGGAACTTCATCTTGCCGGTGAAGAAGGGATGGCACGCCGAGCAGATTTCGACGGTGATGTTCTTCTTGGTGCTGCGCGTGACGAACTTGTTGCCGCAGCCGCAGACGATGGTGGTTTCGAGATATTCGGGGTGAATGCTGGATTTCATCGGACGCCTCCGCGCGATTCTAAAGAGGAAACCCTAATGGTAGGGCGCGGCCCCAACGGGGGGAAGTGCATTTCGCGGATTGCGATTCCGCGATTCCGTCGGGCCGGTATCGTACAATAGAGGATTATATACAACGCTTCCTCGAAGCGTCGCACACCGATGGACTGACTCATGGCTGTACCCGTGGTAGCGATCGTCGGCCGGCCCAACGCCGGCAAGTCGTCGCTGTTCAACTCCCTGGCCGGCAAACGCATCGCCATCGTGGATCCCACGGCCGGCGTCACCCGCGACCGCGTTTCCTCCCTCGTCAAACTCGATCACCGCTTCGTCGAACTCGTCGATACCGGCGGCATCGGCATCCAGGACGTGGACAACCTCACCGCTCACATCGAGAAGCAGATCGACCAGGCCATCGAGTTGGCCGCCGTCGTCCTCTTCGTCGTGGACGCCCGCTCCGGTCCCGTGCCGCTGGATGAGGAAGTGGCCCAAAAGCTGCGCGCCGTGGACAAGCCGGTCATCCTCGTCGTCAACAAGTGCGACTATCCCGAGATGGAGCCGCAGGCCGTCGATTTCTATCGCCTGGGCTACGGCCAACCCGTCTGCGTCAGCGCCGAGCAGCATCGCGGCAAACCGGAGTTGATCCGTCGCGTCCTGGCCGAGTTGCCCCCCGCCGAGGGACCGCCGCCCACGATGGAAGTGGCCATGAAGGTCGCCATCGTCGGCCGGCGCAACACCGGCAAGAGTACCTTCATCAACCAACTGGCGCGCAGCGAGCGCATGATCGTCAGCGAGGTGGCCGGGACGACGCGCGACAGCGTGGATGTCCGCTTCGAGCGCGACGGCCATGCCTTTATCGCCATCGACACCGCCGGCGTCCGCCGCAAAGGCAGCGTCGCCAACGATATCGAGTTCTACAGCATGGCCCGCGCCGAGCGCTCCATCCGCCGCGCCGACGTCGTGCTGCACTTCCTTGACGCCACCGAGAAGATCAGCAAGGTCGATAAGCAGCTGGCCGACTATGTCTTCGAGCAGCACAAGCCGGTCATCTTCTGCGTCAACAAATGGGATCTGATGACGCCGATGCCGACGAGCAAGTTCGGCGACTACGTGCAGGCCACTTTCCCAATGCTCGACTTCGTGCCGATCGCCTTTCTCACGGCACAAACGGGCCGCAACGTGCAGACGGTCTTGAACCTCGCGCAGGTGTTGCACAAGCAGGCCAGCGCCCGCGTCACCACCGGCGACCTCAATCGCGTGCTACGCGCCGCCCTCGATGCCCAGGCACCGCCGCTGAGCCAGAACCGCCGGCCGAAGGTGTACTACGTCACGCAGGTGGCGACCAATCCGCCGACCATCGTGCTGTTCACGAACGGGCCGGAGTTGTTCAGCAACACGTATCAGCGCTACTTGATTAAAACGTTCCGCGATCAGCTGCCGTTCAACGACATTCCCATCAAGATGTATCTGCGCGCCAAGCAGCGCGAGGAAGTGGGCGAGGAGGCGGAGTCGATCGAGACCGAGGCGCCGAAGGCGACGCCGCGCAAGCCGCGCCGGGCGGAGCCGCAGTTGTGGGACGATGTGTGAGTCGGGCCGCGCGCCGTTTAGCGACGCTTTCCTCGTTCCCAGGCTCCGCCTGGGAATGCCTTCCCCGAGGCTCCGCCTCGTCGGAGCGCTTGAGACATGCGGCACATTCTAAGCGCTCCGACGAGGCAGAGCCTCGGGGAAGTGGGTTCCCAGGCAGGAGCCTGGGAACCAGGAGATGTTTATGAAGGAGGATCTCATGCTGCCGTCCGAAAAAATCGTGCAAATGCTCACCGGCGCCAGCCGAGCGCAAGCGATCTACGTCGCGGCCCGGTTGGGCCTGGCCGATCTCGTCAAGGACGGCCCGAAGACGGCCGCCGAGTTGGCCCGCGCCACCTCGACCCACCCGCACGCTCTGCATCGCCTCTTGCGGGCGCTGGCCAGCGAGGGGATTTTCGCCGAGGAAGCCGACGGCCGTTTCGCCCTGACGCCGCCCGCCGCCTGTCTCTTGACCGACGCGCCGCAATCGCAGCGCTCGCTGGCGCTGATGATGGGCGAAGAGCATTTCCGCGCCTATGGCGACCTGCTCTACAGCGTCCGCACCAACAAGCCGGCCTTCGACCACGTTTACGGCAAGCCGATCTTCGACTACCTGGCCACGCAGCCGCGCTCGGCCGAAATCTTCGACGCCGCCATGACCGGCGTCCACGGCGCCGAAACCGCCGCCATGCTCGACGCCTACGACTTTAAGGGCATTGGCACCTTGGCCGACGTCGGCGGCGGCAACGGCAGCGTGCTGCGCGGCGTGCTCGAG
>JBBSES010000681.1:0-2592 GCA_038239465.1 Gemmatales bacterium | reverse complement strand
TGTTCGCCCTTGGCGTCCGGCTCGCAATACGAACGCCAGCGAGCGGCATCCCACAGTTCGAAATGATCGCGGGCGCCGATCAGGATCAGGTCGATGCCGAGTCCAGCAGCCCGCGACAACTCCTCGCCGAGCGTCGCCTTGCCGTCCTTGAGCGTCAGCGTTTCCATGCGGCTGTAGCAAATGCGCCGCTGCCGCCGAGCGTCGCCGGCGCTATCGTCGAAGCGCTCGAAGAAATGGTCGAGTCCGTTGGCCGTGTACAGCCATAGGCAATCCTTGTCCGGCCCGAGGCCGACGAACAGGACCGTCTCGCCGCCCAGCTGAGCGAATACCGAATCGGGCAACGTCAGCTGCCGATTGCCGTCGAGTTGGCACGCATGAGTGCCAGTGACGGGAATGGCTTGTGCGTTTCGCGCCTTGGGGACGAGCGCGGGCCATTGCGGCAAGGGCAGCGGTGACGCAACGACATTCGCCGGGGGAAGCGGCGTATACCGTGTCGGCTTCGGATTGGGGTCGGGCTTTGAGACTGGCGGCTGTACGATCAGCCCGGGCGGATCGCGGTCGTCGTTCGGATCATGCACGTACGGCGGTGGTTTGATCGGCATGTTAGGCGGCATCGCTGGCTCACCCAAATCTTTTGGATTGGGTGGCGTTTCCGTGGACGATGGCGGCGGTCCATTGGGAGCCGGCGGCGACGGCGGTGCTTCCGTCACCGTGGGCGTCGCCGGCTTCGGCGTTTCCACCGGCGGTTCGGGCGACTGCGGCGCCGGCACCGGCTCGGGCGCCGCGGAGCCTTCGTTGTGCAACGCCTTGGGCTGTTCGGGTATCACCAGCGGGTCGGCGGCGGTCCATTTCAGGTCGGGCAAAGGAGTCTTGGGAGTCTGCGGCGCCGCGACGACGGCTTCGTTCGGCGTCGGCGGCACGGCGGCGTCGGCCGGCATGGTGATGACCTTGCCGACATCCAGCGCCTCGTACGCGGTCACGCCGGGATTGAGGTCCGTCAACTCGCCCATGCGCTCGGTCGTACCCAGGAAGCGCTTGGCGATTTGCTGGATCGTCTCGCCTTTCGTTTCGACCTGATAGACGATCTTGCTCACGCCCACGGCCGGCACGGGAGTCGCGTCGGGCCGTTGCACCACCGTCACCGGGTTGAGCGGCTCCACCGGCTGCCCCAACGCGATTTCCACCTGGGCGACGTGCGGATGCTCGGGCGGCTCATCCGACATCTTCATCGGAACGCCTCTTAGCGTGCCTGTCCTTACAATTGTGCCCGCCGGTTCGGTCCCGACCGCCTTCGCTTCCTCGCCGCCGTCAATCGCCTTCGGCTCTTCCAACCAGCCTTCTTGCTCGACCATCGCCACCACTTCCGGCGGCAGCTGCGGCGTCGGCGGCGGCGGCTTCAACTTGGCGACGTAGACGGCGCCGGTCAGCAGGGTGACGAAGGCGGCGGCCAACAGCCAACGGCCGCGACCGCGGCGCACGGGCCGATCCACCGTCATTAATCCCGTCGTGGCGTCGGGGATAAAGCGCGTCCAGTTCTTTCTCATGGGTCCTTCCTTCGCTGGGCGGCGCGCAGCTTGGCGCTGCGGGCGCGCGGGTTGCGACGGACTTCCTCTTCCGTGGCCTGCACCGGCTTGCGCGTGAGCCGTTCCCAGCGCTGCCGGTCGGCGAAGGCTTGCTTGACTCGCCGGTCCTCCAGCGAGTGAAAGCTAATCAAGACCGCTCGGCCCTCGGGCGTGAGACAGTGGGGCAGCGCCGCCAGCAAGCGTTCCAGCGCGCCCAGTTCGTCGTTAACGGCGATGCGCAGCGCCTGAAAGGTGCGCGTGGCCGGGTCGATCGGGTGGCGGCCTTTCGAGCGCGGCACGCAGCGGCGCACCAGGTCGGCCAGTTCGTGCGTCGTCTCCAGCGGCTTCGTCTTGCGCGCCTCGACGAGGCGCCGGGCGATACGGCGGCTCATGCGTTCCTCGCCGTACTGGTAAATCAGGTCGGCCAGCTCGCGCTCGTCCAGGCGCTTCAGCAGGGCGCTGGCCGGTTCGCCCGAATCCCGGTCGAGACGCATATCGAGAGGGCCGTCTTGTTGAAAGCTCAATCCTCGCTCCGCGTCGTCCAGCTGGTCGGTGCAGAAGCCCAGGTCGGCCAGGACGGCATCGACGGCCGGGACTTTCAGGCGCTCCAGCACTTCGGGCAGCTGATCGAAACTGGCCTGCATGAAAGTAATGGGCAACCCTTGCAATCCCGGTCGCGCCAGGGCGAGCATGGCGGCGTCCTGATCGAGCGCGATGAGGCGGCCGTTGGCGCCGAGGCGTTCCGCGATCAGCCGGGCATGGCCGCCGGCGCCGAGCGTGGCATCGACGACGACTTGCCCCGGGGCGGGCGCCAGAAATGTAAGCACCTCGGCCGGCAATACCGACACGTGGCGCGCGGGGGCGCTATCCATGAACGATACGCAGTTCAGTAAATGACCCGGCGAGCGGGGGGCGTTAGCCCCAATACCGTTTAACGAAGCTCGATGTTCAGTACGATGTACAGTATTTTTCAGGCGATTTTTCAATGTACAAACAAGTGAACATCGTCCTTCGTTAAACGGTATTGGGG
>JBBSES010000680.1:0-2598 GCA_038239465.1 Gemmatales bacterium | reverse complement strand
TTGCTGGCTGACGACGCCCGGCTCGACGATGGCGACGTTGCCCGCGTACATGCCGGCGATGAGTTGGCGGGCAGGAACGTGCGGCGTCAGGAGGCGGGCGTTGATGCCGTTCTGAATCGAGACGAGCGGCGCGGCTCCCAGGTGCGGCGCCGTCTCGCGGATGGCCGTTTCCGTGGCGTGCGACTTGACGGTGAAGACGACGAGGTCGGACCCGGCGACGTCGGCCACTTTATCCGAAAAGCGGACGGTGACGCGATACTCGCCCCACGGCCCGCGCAGCCAGACTTGCCCCCGGCGACGCAGCGCCTCGCCGTGCGTCCCCCGGCCGACGAGGAGTACGTCGAGGTCCGGGGCGCGATGGGTAAGCAAGCCGCCCAAGAGCGAGCCGAGAGCGCCGGCGCCGACGATGCTGACCTTCGTGGACATGAAGATGGTTTATGGAAGTAACGGCGGCCGGGCGCGCGAAACCGGCCCGCGACGCTCGTGAGGATTGCGATTCCCCCTGAGCATCGCGGGCCAAATCAGTGGTCAGTGGCTAAGCGGATTACTGTCCAAACAACTGACCACGGACAACGGACAACCGGCCCGCTTAGCCGTTATAGTTGTTGCCGTTATTGTTGTTATTGCCGCCGTTGCCGAAAGCGCGGCGGTACAAGTTGTTGATGGTGCTCTGCACCTCGGTCCAGTAGCGGCTGCGCGACAGGCGCTCGAGTTGCTCGCTCATCTGCTGCACTTGCTGATACGACGCCTCGGCGAAGGTGACGCCGGCGCGGCGCAGGAGCGGATCGTCGCGCAGCAGCCACAGCGGGATGGCGGTGCCGATTTCGAGGTAGCGGCTGGACAACTGCAGGCCGAGCACCTGATGGGTTTCCAGATCGACGACGCAGCTGCCGTTCAACTGGCCGAGCGGGGCGCAGTCGTGCTGCAGGAGCTGGATGTCGCGGAAGTTCAGCGTGCCGCGCAGGAAGCCGGGCTGCACGCGCTTGACGTTGTACACGTCGCGGAAGACGCGGGCAAGCATTTCCGGCTCGGGACGGCGGGCGTCGCGGACGGGGTAGCCGACGGTGTAGACCGGCCGGCCTTCCAGCTGGCGTGGCGGCAGGGCGGCCAGGGCCAACGGCATCGGCGAGAAGTTCGTCTGTTGCGGCGGCTCCACGGAGAGGAGCGCCAGGTCGTACTGCTCGTGGACGCCGATGATGCCGCGCACCTGATAGCCGGCCGTCGCCACGCGCTGGTACTGCGAGCGGTAGTTCATCCAGGTGGTGATGCCGGGACGGAACTGCCAGTTGTTGTTGCCGCGATTCTCGGAGAAGAGTTCGGCGGTGCGGCGCGTGGTCATCAAGGTCGTTTCGTTGACCAGGAAGCCGGTGCCGGCCCAGTCGTATTCCGGGTGGCCGAACAGTTCGATACGGCCGACGCCGCGCGAAATCATCTCGATGTCTTCGCGCTGGTCTTCGAGGACGTTCCACAGCGGCGGCACGCTGGCGAGCCGGCCCTGGCTGACGAGCAGCTGCGGGCGGGCGTAGAACAGCAGCACCGTTTCCAGCCCCATCACTTCGGGGGCCGTCAGGTCGGGCATGTGCGTGCCGATGAGCTTCTCGAGCGCGACGGCGCCGGCTTCGAGCAGCTGGCCGATGGCCTCGCGCTGCTGGCCGCGATCCGGCTCGCCGGCCGAACGGCCGAAGTCGCCAACCGCCAAAGCCACCGACGACATTTCCTCGGGATCGGCGTTGACGCCTTCCACGATGGTGCGGCGCACCACGGCGCGCAGGTGCGCCGGTTCTTCCCAGCCGCGCAGTTCCTGCCGGTCCTGGCGGACCATGTGCAGCACGTCGTCGAGGCGGTCGGCGAAGAACTCCCGCGCCCGTTGCACGATCAACTGTTTCCCGTCCATCATCACACCCTCCTTTGTGAAACCAGGTCGCGCCCCAGGGCGGCGACCGACCAGTGGACACCTTGTCCGCTTGCTGAAGAGGTCTCTTCCCTATCGAACGCGGGACCGCGGGACTTCGCCGCCGAGATAACCCGGAAGGGGACGATAGCGCGGCCCGCGAGGAGCCGTGCCTTCCCCTATCAACGAAGATACCTCCGGCGATCGTCGCTAATCGCGGAGGCAGGATGGTGTCAGGGCACCGATTATGGCCAGCTTCCCGCCGGCGTCCTCGGCGATTCCGCAATCCCCGGCATCCTGCGCTGCGGCCCCTCGTGGGGAACTCGCTGACGGAGCGAACACCTATTCGTGTTCCGATGGGTGGTATGGTAATGCGGGATTCGCGGTTGTCAAGCGAATCCTGGAAAAATTGGCAAGAAGGGCGGCGGGCGCGGCCGTGGCAGGGAGGGGGACAAGGGGTCATACGAATCGCGGCAAGAACGGTTCGTCGGAATGCCCCTCGCATCCGGTTCGCATTTAGAGTCTGTTTGAAAAAGGGTAGCCGCTCATCGTTTTGTGGAACTCGGTCATCGTTAGGGGCAGAATGACGAGGCGTCACTGCGATTCGTTTGCCCCTACCGGGGCAATGAGAAGGCGACGTGCTTCCACGGGTTGCGCTGCGCTCCACCCGTGGCTACATTCGTCGGCCCCTACCGGGGCCAAAATGC
>JBBSES010000679.1:0-2609 GCA_038239465.1 Gemmatales bacterium | reverse complement strand
CGCAAACACTATGGCGTCGGGCCAGACGATTTGCGCGTCATCCCCAGCGCCATCGACCCGGGCCGCTTCGCCGAGCCGGATCGCTTGCGTCAACGCCTGGAATACCGGCAGACGTGGGCCGTGCGTCCCGATCAAGTCGTCGGCCTCTTCGTCGCCATGAACTATCGGCTGAAGGGGCTGGAGCCGTTGCTGCACGCGGTCGCGCGCGTCGGCGACCGCGACCGCTTTCGGCTGCTGGTGGCCGGCAATCCGAAGACGCGGCCTTACGAACGACTGGCCGAACACCTCGGCATCCTCGACCGCGTACGCTTTCTCGGCCCGCGCCGCGACGTGCAGCACTGCTATTTCGCGGCCGACTTTCTGCTGCATCCGACCTTCTACGACCCCTGCTCGCTGGTGGTCTTGGAAGCGCTGGCGTGCGGCCTGCCCGTCATCACCAGTCGGTACAACGGAGCGAGCGAACTGCTCGACGCGCCGCACGCCGGGCTGGTGATCGATAACCCGCACGACCACGGCCGGCTGGCCGCGTACATCGAGGAACTCTTGGATCCGCGCCGCCGGCTCGCCTGTTCCCAGGCGGCGCGGCGTCTGGCCAATCAGTGGAGTTTCGAGCAACATTACCGCGAGTTGATGCACGTCTTCGACGAAGCGGCGGCGCGCAAGCGCGCCGCGTAGCAAAGAGATTTCACCACGGAGGCACGGAGATCGCAGAGAAAACAAGAAGAAGAGCGCTGTTTCTTCTATTGTCTTCTCTGTGATCTCCGTGCCTCCGTGGTGAAATCTCTTTGTTACACGAGAAGCGCCATGACCGACGCCGGTCTTGTCCTGAGTACGATCCTCGTCTCCTACCTCGTCGGCGCCGTGCCGTTCGGCTATCTGGTCGCGCGGGCGCGCGGCGTCGATATCTTGCGCGAAGGCAGCGGCAACATCGGCGCCACCAACGTCGGCCGCGTCCTGGGCCGGCGCTTCGGCATCCTGGTTTTCCTGCTCGATTTCGCCAAGGGAGCGCTGCCCGTCGCCGTTGCGCTGAGCTTGGGCTATGGCTCGGACCTGTTGCCGGTCAGCGCGGGGCTGGCGGCGTTCCTCGGGCACATGTTTCCGGTCTACTTGCGCTTCCGCGGCGGCAAGGGGGTGGCTACGGGCGCCGGGGTCGTCGCGGTGCTGACGCCCTTGCCCGCGCTGGGTGCCCTGCTCGTCTGGCTCGGCGTCCTGTGCGCGTCGCGCTATGTGTCGCTCGCTTCCATCGTGGCCGCCATTGCTCTCATGCTTTTGCACCTGGTGCTTACGCCGGCGCCCTTCGCGGCCGACCACGCTATACTGACTTCCTTCTGCCTGATCGCGGCCGGCCTGGTAATCGTCAAGCACCGTGCCAACATCGGCCGACTCCTTCGCGGCAGCGAAAACCGCTTGCAGGACTCTCCCGCCATGCTGCTCTTCACCAAGACCGTCCACGTGCTGGCCCTGGGCCTCTGGTTCGGCACCGTCGTCTTCTTCACGCTCATCGTGGCCGTCGTGCTGCTGCACACCTTTGAGTCCCTGGGCGAACAACCGGCCGCGGAACGCCCCAGCTGGCTGCCAGTGGCGCCGGACCTCGACAAGGACAAGGGCATTCGCTTGTTCGGTTACGCCATCGGGCCGCTGTTTCCGTGGTTCTTCGCGGTGCAGGGCGTGTGCGGCTTCCTCGCCGTCGCCACGGCCCTCAGCTGGCCGACGGACGGCTCGACGGTGCATAAGGTGCGGACATGGATATTGATCGCCGCGCTGGCGACGGTGGTGGCCGGCTGGCCACTGGCTCAGAAAGTGAGCCAACTGCGCTTGGAGCGCTACGCTCCAGACCCCGCGGTCGCCGCCGCGGCTAAGGCGGCCTTCGGGTCGTGGCATACCTATAGTCTTTTGTTGACGTTCGTGACGCTGTTGCTCGTGGCCGTCGGCATGGCGCTGGCGGCCCAGCTGCCATCGACGCATCCCACCCAAGGAACATGAACCCATGACGCAGTTCACCCCGCTCGCGGCCCTGATGGTCCTCGGCACCGCGTTGCTGGCCGCCGAAAAGGAGCGCACCATTCGCTTCGCCAAGGACGACCTCGGCAAACTGCCCAAGGGTTGGACCGCCGACAAGACCGGCAAGGGCGATGGCAGCGTCTGGAAAGTGATGGCCGACGACACGGCGCCGTCGAAGTCAGGCTTCGTCCTGGCGCAGACCTCCAAGAGTCCGCGCGCGACGTTCAACCTGGCCATCGCCGACGGCGGCAAATATCAAGATCCGACCATAAGCGTCGCTTTCAAGGCCACCGATGGGGAGGACGACCAGGGCGGCGGCCTCGTCTGGCGCTACCAGGACGCGGACAATTACTACGTGACGCGCTACAACCCATTGGAGCGCAACCTGCGTTTGTACAGAGTCGTGGCCGGCAAGCGCGAGCAGCTGGCGACGCAGGAAGACCTCAAGGCGAAGGCCAACGAGTGGCACGTCCTCGCGGTGAGACACAAGGGCGCCGAGATCGAGGTGTCGCTCGACGGCAAGAAGACGCTGGAAGCGAAGGATGAGACTTTTCCCAAGGCCGGCAAGATCGGGCTGTGGACAAAGGCCGACGCGCGGACGTCGTTCG
>JBBSES010000678.1:0-2613 GCA_038239465.1 Gemmatales bacterium | reverse complement strand
GGGCCAACTATTTTTTTTGTGCCCCGGGGGCGGGGGGGGGGGCCCCCCCGTGGTGAAAACCGGGGGCGCCCCCCCCCCCCCCGCTCGCCAGAAAAGCACTTGAAGGCACGTCTCCTCAAAACCACCCGCCCGTAATCGGCAACGTCTGCCCCGTGATATAGCCGCTCTCCTCGCTAGCGAAGAACAGAACGGCGTTGGCCACGTCCTCGGGTCGCCCGACGCGCCCCACGGGAATTTGCTTCTCGTACTCGGCCAGCACCTCGGCCTTCAACCCGGCGAGCATGGGCGTGTGAATCACGCCCGGAGCGACGGCGTTGACCGTGATGCCGCGCCGCGCCAACTCCTTGCTCAGCACCTTCGTCAGCGCGATGACGCCCGCCTTGGCGGCGGCGTAGTTGGCCTGGCCATGAAAGCCGGCGATGGCCGCGATGCTCGAGATATTGACGATACGGCCGTGGTCGCGCATCACCTCGGCCGCCAGCTTCGAGCAAAAGAAGACGCCGTCGAGGTTCGTGTCCAGCACGCTATGCCAGTCGTCGGCCGTCATCTTCTTCACCGTGCGATCCCGCAGGATGCCGGCGTTGTTGACGAGAATGTCCAGCCCGCCACATTCGCCCACGACCCGCGCCATCAACGCTTGCACCGAGGCGTAATCGCGCACGTCGGCCTCGAAGACGGAAACGGGCACGCCCAAGGCGCGCAAACGCTCGGCCGTCGCTTCGGCGTCGCGGCCGTTCTGTCCCTCGGCGTCGGCAAAATAGTTCACCACGCAGCGGGCGCCGGCACGAGCGAACGCCTCCAGGATGGCCGCCCCCATACCGCGGGAACTGCCGGTGACGAGAACGACCTTGTCGCGGAATTGGTACTGAATCATGGTCGGTTACTTGTTCGGATACGGCTTCTGCCAGAAGTTCTCGCCGCTCCAGTTGATGCCGGGATTGGTCTCGATGGTGCAGTCGCCCTTGACCTTCGCCTGGCAGGAGAGACGCGCTTCCTCTTCGTGGCCGATGGTGGACATCATCACGCCGAGGCGGAACTTCTCCCAGCCGGCGCGCGGCGTCAGGTTCTCGGCCCCCTTCTTGACGAGGACGAGGCAGCTGCCGCAGGTGCCGAGGCCGTGGCAGTTCAAGACTTTGCCAACGGTGCCGTTGCCCAGCTGGTAATTCACCTGGATTTTGTGCTTGAGCGCCTCGGTGCGCAGGGTCGCCCCCTCGGGCACCTCGACGTCCTGCTTCTCTTTCACGAAACTGACCTTCGGCATGGGTAGAGTATCCTCGGGGAGAAAGCGCGAATCCCAAGCGGCCCGGACCTCGCGGCAATTGTACGAACCGCGGCGCACGCGGGCCATGCGTCCTCGTTAACCGCCGTCACGACGAAAACTTAACCATGAGCAACGGCGCCGTCCGCCTGGCCCATCTGAGCGACATCCACGTCATGGCGCCGATTACCGAGCGCCCCTGGCGCTGGCCGGCCGAGGACTGGTTTACGAAGCGCGTCACCGGCTGGAGCAATCTGTATTGGCGAGGCAGGGCACGACACTTTCAGCAGGCCGATCAGGTGTTGGAAGCCTTGACCGAAGCATTGCGGTCATCGCGTCGGCCCAATCATATCGTCCTCTCCGGCGATGCCACCGCGCTGGGCTTTCCCGAGGAATTGCGACGAGCGGCGCGGATGCTCGGTGTGGGTAATGCCGACATGCCGCCGGGTTTGGCGGTGCCGGGCAATCACGACTATTACCTGCCGGGCGACGCCGCCAGCGGCCGTTTCGAGCGCTGCTTCGCCCCCTGGCAACACGGAGAACGCATCGACGGCGAACCGTATCCCTTCGCCCAGAAAGTAGGCCCGCTGTGGCTGATCGCGGTGAATTCGTGCCAGGGACACTACGGCCCAACGAACGCCAGCGGCCGCGTCGGCAGCCGTCAGTGCGACCGCTTGGGCCGCTTGCTGCGACATCTCGACGGCGGCCCGCGCATCCTCGTCACGCACTACCCCGTGTGCCGCAAGGACGGCCAAGCCGAGCCTCGGATGCACGGACTGAGCGACCTGGCCCAAGTGGTGCGCGTCGCGGCCGACGGCGGTATCGGCCTGTGGCTGCATGGGCACAACCACCGCTGGTATCATCATCAAAGACCGTATGCGGCCCCCTTTCCGGTCATCTGCGTCGGCAGCAGTACGCAACTCGATCTGTGGGGTTATCACGAGTACGTTGTCGAAGGGAGTAGGCTCAGCGCGTCGCGCCGCGAGTTCGATCCCGCAGCGAAGAGTTTCCGCGAGATAGCCGCGTTCGAGGTGAAACTCTCATTTGGTTAGCGACGCTTCGCAGAAGTGTATCCGGCGAGCGGGGTCGCCTAATCGCCCCGAGTTAGGGCAACAAAACGCTTCTCCGAAGTCATCACGAACTCGCATTCGCCCGAGAGCATGAAAACGAGCGTTTGCTTGGCGAGCGGGGGCGTTAGCCCCCCGGGGAATCCACGGGGGGCTAACGCCAATACCGTTTAACGAAGCTCGATGTTCAGTACGATGTACAGTATTTTTCAGGCGATTTTTCAATGTACAAACAAGTGAACATCGTCCTTCGTTAAACGGTATTGGGGCTAACGCCCCCCGCTCGCC
>JBBSES010000677.1:0-2615 GCA_038239465.1 Gemmatales bacterium | reverse complement strand
TTGGCGGGTGATGTAAGGCCCCCACAAACCATCTGCCCGGTTGAGGCTGGGGGCGGGGGGGGCGACCCCCCCCGTTGTTTTTTTTTGCCAAAACCCGGGGGGTCGGAGCCCCCCCGCTCGCCCGCATCGCGCGATACTAAATCAATGTCCCGCTAACTGCGCCGGCGTCGGCATCGTCCCCGTCGGCGTCTGATAGCTGACCGGCTTGGTCGCGGGCGCCACGTCGGGCAACCGGCCGACGGGTCCGGGTTGCTGCAACTGCGGCCCGTTCTTGACGGGCATCGCCGGGGGCGCCTTCAACGGCGCCGGCAGGGCGTTGGGCGGCGGCATCGGTCCCGCCATCATCGCGGCGCCGGGGCCGGGCATCATGCCGGGGTTGCCGGGAGCCATCGCCTGGCCTTGCGGTGGCGCGTCCATCGACGGCGTGTTCGGCGCTTCGAGGTCGATGTTGCCGACGCGGATAACCAGCAGGATACTGCCGCGCTTGCACGCTTCCTGAATCGGATCGACGCCCGGTTCGAGGCGCGTCGAGACGATTTCATCGATGCCGGTGACGGCCTGATCCTGGTACTGCGGGAAGGGCAGGTAGATGACTTTGACCAGGTAATTGCCGGCGGCGACGGCGTCGAGGTCGTCGTCGCTGAAGGCCACGGGGACGGCCGTGTGCGCCAGGAACGCTTCGGTCTTCAAGTTCGACGGCACCACTTCGAGCGTCGGGTAGAGATCGACGCCCGGCCGTCCGGGAATGTCGCTCAGCTTCAAGCGATAAATGGCGGCCTGCAGGAAGTTGTATCGGCCCGGCGCCTCGATCTGGTTGCCGGCGAAGGTCGGCTGGCCATCCGGTCCACAGCTGTACCACGACACCTTCATGCCCGCCGGACTGGCGAAGCGTACCTCGGTACGGCGCGGCGGACCACAGGGACCGCTGCCGCCGCCACCGACGACTCCCGCGGCCACGGCTACGGCGCCCGGCGGAAAGCCTCCCGCCGGCACGACGCCGCCATTATTAGGCCGCATCCCCTGCATCATGCCGGGAGGCATCATGGGCATCCCCGGCATCATCGGCATTCCGGGCATCATGCCCGGTCCCGATGGCATTCCACCTTGCGCCATCATCATGCCGGGAGGCATCGCCGGCATGGTGCCGCCGGTTCGCATGATCCCCGAGGGCCCGCCGGGCATCGACATGCCATCGGCGCGGACGATGCCGGACGAATTGCCATCCGATACGCCACCCGCTTGCACGATGCCGCTCGGCGGGCCGGCGCTGGCCATCATCGGTCCCTGCGGGCCGGCCTGGATCATGCTTGTCGGGATGGGATTCTTCATCATCGCCTGAGCCAGACTGGCGGCCGGCGGAGCGGCGTTATAAGGGGCGATCATCGGCACTGGCGTACCCCAGTTACCCTGGACGCCGGGGACCATCGCCGGGCCGCTGGGGCCGGCGCGGCGTCCCCAGGATGGCCCGGGATCTTCCTGGCCGCGGTCGGCCGAGACGCAGCCGTTGAGCACGGCCAGCAGCACGAATATGCCCGCGGTTCGCTTCATACGTTCCCCCTTGCCCGCCATGCCCAGGCGCCGACCGGCTCTGTTCGCCTTCCCTCTTCGGCTTCTCCCCGATATAGTCGGCCGCCGCGCGTTCGGAACTTTCGGCAAATCCGGAAACCCTTACCTCATGTCTTCGACCCACTCTCTCCTCCTCGCCGGCTGCGGCGTCTTGCTCGTCTTCGTCGCCGCCGCGCCCACGCAACCGGCGGCGCCGACGCTGTCGGTGCCGAATGGTCCCTATCGCGGGGACGGCACGGCGCTACGCACGCTCGATCAGGCCGTGCGCGCGCTCGACATGGACCGTCTCGGTTGGCTCAAGGCCGACCTATGGCAGCAGGCCACCTTGCCCACCCTGACTTACCTTGCCGAGGGAACTTACCTGGGCGGCGCCGATCACCGCTTACGCCTGGATTTGCAGGTCCACGTCGGCGCCATGACGAGCCGAATGCAAGTCGTCAGCGATGGCCAAACACTGTGGCAAATCGAGCAGGTCGGCGGCGGCGAACGCACCGTCGCCAAGGTGGAACTGAACCGCGTTTTGGAAGTGTTGCAAAAGCCGGAAACGTCGGCCGCCCAGCGCGCCGAGTTCTACGGGCATCAATTCTTCGGCGGACCCGTGCCGCTGTTGCAGGGACTGCGCGACCACGTCACGTTCATCCGCCAGGATAGCGTCGTGTGGAACGGCAAGCCGGTGCGCCTGCTAACGGGCATGCGCGAAAAACGGTCCAGCGACAAGGACTGGCCGGCCCACCTGCCGCGCCAATGCCGGCTGTTTCTCGACGCGCGGACGCTGTGGCCGCACCGCCTCGAATGGTGGGGACCCGGCTTGGAGCCGGCCGGCGACACGCTGCTTTTGCAAGTGGAATTCCGCAACCCGGCGACGCTGCAATCGGTGCCCGAAGCGACCTTCGCCTATCAGCCGGGCCGAGCCAAGGTCTCGGACTGGACGCAAACCTGGACGAACGGGGTGAAAGACAATATCCCGGGACTTTAGCGGCCGATAGGATACGACTACCTCGAAATCGCATCCCTCGCGCACCCGGAGCGACACCATGAAGCCGGTCCTC
>JBBSES010000676.1:0-2621 GCA_038239465.1 Gemmatales bacterium | reverse complement strand
CTTGTATTCTTGTTGCGATTGAGATAACACGCTTCCCGCCAAGGAGTGTCGGTTGGGCCGGCGCTCCGCTCGCAGGATGTATGAATGCCCACGGACCGCGAACACCGAATTACGAACGGCCGGCGCTGGACTTGGCTCCTCGCGCTTGGCTGCGGCCTTTTGTCCGGCTGCTTCGGCGGCACGCATAATCCGAGCTACTTCCCCGACATCCTGCCGTTCGGCGACATCATCCGCACGCACGCCAAGCCGATCGGCTTCGGCTATTGGAATAATTACGACCGCCATGCGTGCCGCCTCGAGTGTCGGCCGATGGAGGCTACCAATCCCGTCCAGACGCAGCACGTCTTCATCGCCACGGTCTACGATGAGAACGGCCAGCCGCGCCGGGGCCGCCGTGTGGAATGGATCCTGGAAGGCGTCGGCAACATCATCGAGGTGGACGAAAGCGGCATCTTCTCCGGCCGCGGCTACAAGGTCGATAATAAATATGCCGTCAGCTACACCGACTACAAGGAACACAAGGTCGATCGCGGCAATCTCGATCCGTCCGACGACTTCGTGATTCGGCCCGGCCAGACCTGGTGCGTGATTTCCTCGGCGGTCGAAGGCGATAGCCACGTCACCGTTTATGCTCCCGAAATCTACAACTGGGACAACCACAAGGTCTTCGTGACCAAGCACTGGGTAGACGCCGAATGGCGCCTGCCGCCGCCCGCCGTCAACCGCGTCGGCACCGAGCACGTCTTCACCACGAACATCTGGAAGCACACCGATCATCAGCCATTGGCCGGCTATCGGGTGCGCTATCGCATCCTCGACGGGCCACCGGCCCTGTTCGTGCCGCAACGCACCCAAGAGATAATCGCCGTCACCGACATCAACGGCAACGCTTCGGTGACGCTGGCACAAGTCGAGCCGCGCGCCGGGGTCAATCGCATCGGCATCGAGATCATTCGCGCGCCTGATCCAACGGCGCCGAGCGCATCGGGCATCATCATCGGCCGCGGCGAGACACGCAAGGAATGGCAGGGACCACAGATTTCAATGAAGAAGTCGGCGCCGCCAGCCGTGGCGCTCGGTCAGGAAGTGCCGTACACGATCACCGTTACCAACACCGGCGTCGTCGAGTCGCAGGAAATGACGGTGCGCGACGTGATGCCGGAGACCTTGCAATACCTCCGCTCCGAACCTCCGGCCGTGGTCGAAAGCAATCAGCTCGTCTGGACGATGGCGGGCCTTCAGGGCGGTCAGACGCATACGGTGCAAGTCTTCTTCCGGGCCACGAAGCCAGGACCGGTCAACAACACGGCGAACGTTGTCACACGCGATGGGCTGCGCGATCAACAGCAAGCGACCACGGAAATCACCGTGCCGGGACTGGCAGTCAAGAAGACAGGCCCCGCTGCCGGCGTCCTCGGCGTGCCGATCCCCTACGAGATCACCGTCACCAACACCGGCAGCGGTCCGGCGAACAACGTCTTGCTGACCGACGAGTTCGACGCCGGTCTGGAGCACGAATCGCGGGCCAATCCGTTGAAATTGCCGGTCGGCACGTTGGCGGCGGGAGAAACAAAAACCATTCCGCTGACGCTCACGCCGCGCCAAGCCGGGCGCCTGATGAATCGCGTGACTGCCAGCGCCGACGGCGACCTGACGGCGAAGGCCGAGCATCCGGTGGAGGTGCGCAAGGCCCAGCTGCGCATCGACAAGGCGGGGCCGGAGAAACGGTATCTCAATCGCCCGGCCGATTGGAAAATCACGGTAACTAACACCGGCGACAGTGTACTGAGCAACTTAGTCGTGCGCGATCAATTGCCAGCGGAGCTGGCGTTCGTGAGCGCCGGTCAGGGCGGCCAGCTGGCCAATAACGAGGTCGTCTGGAACCTCGGCGAACTGCAAGCCGGCGAGCAGAAGATCGTGCAGGTGAAGACCAATTGCGTGAAGATGACGCGGCGCGCACTGAACGTGGCCGTGGCGACGGCGGAGCCTGGCTTGAAAGTGCAGGCAGAGGCGCCTATCGAGATCAACGGCTTGCCCGCCTTCCGTCTGGAAGTGCAAGACCTCGACGACCCGGTAGAGGTCGGCGGCAAGACGAGCTATCGCATCGATGTGATGAATCAGGGTACACTGCCGGGCACCCAGGTGCAAATTCGGGCCGTGGTGCCGGCGCAGATGAAGGTCCTCAACGCCAATGGGCCGACGCAGCCGCGTATCTCCGGCAACGAAGTCGTCTTCCCGCCGGTCGATGCGCTGCCGCCGGGCCAGAAGCTCAGTTATGTAGTTGAAGTGCAGGCGATGCAAGTGGGCGACGTGCGCTTCCGCGTGGAGTTGCGTAGCGCGGAGCTGAGCAAGGAAGTGGTGGAAGAAGAGAGCACGAACATTTACGCGCCGCCGCCGGTGGGGCCACGCCCGCCGGCACCGCCGCCGGCAGCACCGCCTGCGGCGCCACCCGCAGCGGGAGGACCGACGGCGTCGGTCATTGGGCGCCCCCGGTAAAGCCAACACCGCCAAGCTTACCCAATCCCGCCGCTGGGCGGCAGGTTTGACGAATACCCCCCGCCCAGCGGCGGGCGTGGGGAGAAATTTGCGTGCGGCGCGCGATGTATCTGCTTAGGCGCGTG
>JBBSES010000675.1:0-2625 GCA_038239465.1 Gemmatales bacterium | reverse complement strand
TCACGCGACCCCGCTCGCCCTTAATCAATTACATCGGCTTGTTTTTGAACTCGCCCTTCTTCGCGTCGCTCTTGCGGAACTCCATCGTATCCACCTGCGAATGGTGCGGCGCGTCGTCGTCTTCCGACGGCACGTAGTCGCGCGCCTTGCGTTCGATGGTGCTTTCCTGCTCCTCCGCGCTCGGCTCGGGCATCGGCTTCGTCTCGGCCGGCTTGGTTTCCGGCAGCCGCGCGGGAGGACAGGAGGATCGAGGGCAGCCACCCGTATACGGACAACCGGGGTATTCGTGGCCGTGATGCGGGTCCATTTGCGGAATCGGCGTCCGGTTCTCGTCCATCGCTTCCGAATCTTCCTGCGTGCCCTCCTCGGGCGTTTCCGTCATGAGCGTCGGCATGATCGTGAGTTGTTCCGGTTCGTCGGCGGGCGGCATGATGGCCGGCACGCTGTCCGCGGCTTCCTCGACATCGACGGGTGGCACCGTCACGGCTTCCGACGTTTCTGGTTCGAGGACGACCTCCTCGGCCTGCCCCCACTGGCTGAGATCGATGACTTCCGCCGGGTCGAGCGCTTCCGGCGCTTCCTCGGCGGGCGCTTCGCTGGCTTCGTGGCCGCTCGTGTCCGGCACGATTAGCTTGGCGGTCTGGACGGCGAGACTGCCCGCGCCGCCGACGGTAGTGTATTCGGTCGTCAGCAGGCACGTCGAGCGCAGGCAGCGGGCGATTAACGAATCGGGATGGCGGCGCGCGTGGTCGCCCGCCACGTAGAGGAGACTGGCCGACACCAGCCCCGTCAGACAGCCGTACCACAATAGCGTTCGACTGCTCATGCCCTGTTCCCTTGGGTTAGATGGGAGAAGTCCAAGCGACGGCGGGCCGCGGATGGGGCGGCCATGCGGCGGGCTTATAGCCGGGAAGGGCGAGGGCTTCCAGAGCAGTTGCTGGGTTTTCTTCATTGACTTCCCCGCGGACGCCCCCCAAGATCATGGCTCGTGGGGAATTGCCGGGCCCACGTCACCACCCCGGCACCACATCGGGAGTTCTGTCATGAAGCGATTTCTCTTGTCCGCGGCCATCGTCCTGTTCGGGACGGCCACCAGCCAGGCCGAAACCCTCAAATTCAAGCTCGACGGCATCAAGTGCGACCAGTGCGCCGGCGACATCCTCAACTCGCTCAAGGGCGTGACGGCAGCCACCGTCAAGACCGAGCCGACCAAGGCCGCGCCGATGGCTACCATCGACCTCGACCTCGCCAAGACCGACGTTGGCGCCATCGGTAAGGCCGTCGCCATCACCGAGACGCCGCACCGCTCCGAGGAAGCCCCGGGCGCCTATCTCCTCATCGACGCTCCGGCCCTGACCAAGGCGAACGCCAAGAAGTTGGAAGCCGCCCTCAAGAAGGTCAAGGGCGTCAACGCCGATCTGTCGAGCGCCGACGTGAAGAAGATGCAAATCGCGGTCCTGCTCGACGGTTCGGGCGCCGGCAAGCTGGCCGAGATTCAGAAGGCGCTGATGGAATTCACCAAGAAGTAATCCCTTCGCGCCGCCGTCCGAACGGGCGGCGGCGCATCCCTTCTCCCCCTCTCTCGCCATCGTGCCGCGCCGACCCCATCTATCGCTGGACCGCATCTACCACGGCGACGCCCGTACCCTCCTCGAACGTATCGAACCGGCCTCGATCGCCCTGAGCGTCTGGTCGCCGCCCTATTTCGTCGGTAAGTCGTACGAGCGCGATCTGCATTTCGAGGATTGGGAACAATTGCTCCGCCAGGTCATCGCGGCGCACTATTCCCTCTTGAAGCCCGGCGGTTTCCTGGCGATCAACATCGCCGACATCCTCTGTTTCGCCGATCCAGCCATGCCGCGCATTCAGGCGGAAAACCTGGGCAGCCAGCGCGCGCCGGTGACGCGCCGAGACGTGCTGCGCGTCCTATCGGCTCATCCCGATTACGACCGTTATCAGGTGGCCAAAGTCCTGGGCGTCAGCGAGCAGACGGTCGATCGGCGATTGAAGGACAACAACATCCGCGGCGGCAAATACCAGGCGCAGACGCGCGTCTGTCTCGTAGGCCGACTCCTCGAAGAGGCCGCTTACGACGCGAAATTGTACCTCTACGACCGCCGTGTCTGGGTCAAGGACCCGGCCTGGGAAAGCTGCCGCTGGCACGGCAACTCGTACCGCGCCGTGGACGAATTTGAATACGTCTACATCTTCTGGAAGCCGGGCATCACGACGGTCAACCGCGCCCGGCTGACGAAGCAGGAATGGGCGGAATGGGGATCGCGGGCGGTGTGGAACTTCGCGTCGGTGCGCGCCAACAACGACCACGAGGCGAAGTTTCCGCTGGAACTGCCGCGGCGCGTGATCCGCCTGCTCACCGAACCGGGCGACGCGGTACTCGATTGCTTTCTGGGCAGCGGCACGACGGCGCTGGCGGCTATCGAGACGGGGCGGCATTTTTTGGGCATCGAGAAGGAGGGGAAGTATGTGGCGCTGGCGCGGCGGGCGGTGCGGACGAAACGCGGCGATTCGGCAGGAGCATAGCGGCAGCGGGGCTTTTCCTCGTCAAGCCATCGCCTCATGCACCCGCCGGCGCTGACACGCCGCCGCATAAGAGGTTTCCAGACT
>JBBSES010000674.1:0-2628 GCA_038239465.1 Gemmatales bacterium | reverse complement strand
GCAAGGATGGCTCCCTGCTGCGTAGCTTCTATGCCCTGCCCACCTCTTTCACGGGCGGCGTCCGCGTCGGCAGCGCCGACCTGAACCGCGATGGCCTTTCCGACGCGATTACGGGCGCTGGCGCCGGCGGCGGGCCGCAGGTGAGCGTCTATAGTGGTAAGAACGGCACGCTCCTCAACAGCTTCTACGGCCTTCCCCAGGGCTTCACCGGCGGCGTCTACGTCAGCGCCGCCAACCTCGACCGTCGCGGCGACCTGGATATCGTCGTCGGCGCCGGCGCCGGCGGTGGGCCGCAGGTGAACATTTTCCACGGCGTCAACGCCACCCTGCAGGCCAGTTTCTACGCCTTCGCGCCCTCGTTCACTGGCGGCGTGCGCGTCGATGCCGGCACGATCCTCGGCAGGGAAAACCCGCACATCCTGGCCGCCGCCGGGCCGGGAGGCGGGCCGCAAGTTGTCGCCATCGACGCGACCACCTACCAGACCGATTTGAGCTTCTTCGCAACGACGCCCTCGTTTCGCGGCGGCATGACGGTCGCCGGTCCCATCGTCGGCGGCAAGGGCATCCCGCTCACCGGCTTGCTCGACGCTTCCTCCGCGGCGGCGAACGCCGACCCGGTCGGCCGCCTCGGCAAGTACGACGGCAATACCTTTCAACCGATCACGGCGGGCAGCATCACCGGCGGCAACGTTTACGTCATCACGCATGGGTGGGCGCCTGGCTATCTCAATTGGGTGCAGGCGGAAGAAGCGCGCCTCGGCGGCAACGGCATCCCTCTCTGGTGGTGGACCTACAGCACGCCGCCCGGCGACACCGTGCCGAAGCCCGACACCGATTCCCCCTGGGCCTTCCAGAGCACGCAAACCGACGACACCTATCGCTACGGCATCTTCGGCTACGTGCCGGCGTTCCCCATCAACCCGATGGGCCTGGCCGCGCAAATCCTCGCGGCCGACCCCGGCGCCACCGTCCTCGCCTACAGCTGGATCGACGACTCCGCCACGCCCACCTCGGAAATCGGCGGCGTTCCCGAGCAGGCCTACAAGTCCGAAGGGGCCACCTACCTCAATGGTCTGCGCCTGGCGATCGGGTTGAACGAAGCCCTCAGCACCAGCTTCATGGCCAACGGCGGCGCCGTCGAACTGGCTGGCCACAGCCACGGCTCGCGCGTCGTTTCCGTCGCCGCTCAGGCGCTGCAAACGCTGGCGACGCGCACCAACACGGTCAACCCCGTCAAGGAAGTCGCCATCCTCGACTCGCCCGAAGGCTCCACCGCCCTGATAGACGCCGCCAACTTCAACTGGTTCTTCTTCTCGCAGCTGAACCTGGGCCGCGACCCGATTCACAAGCCCGGTACTCTGTTCGTGGACAATTACATCTCGGAGTTCGACGACCTCTACGACAACATCGGCCTCACCGGAGCGGGCAACCTGTTCACGCCCAACGGCACGCTCAATCAAATCGTGGACGTGCAACTGGTGACGTGGCCGTTCAACCTGGACGACTTTAGTGGCAAGCACGAATACGCCCCCGCCTGGTATGCCGGCAGCGCCACCGCCGGCAACGCCATCGGCTTCCGCTGGTCGCCGCTGACCGCCGGCCCGGCGACCGGGGTGGCCACCTCACAGCAGCAGGCCTGGACGCGCGGCACCTACGGCCCCACCACGCAATACGACCCCCTCAACGTAGTCCAGCAAAATCCCGCGCCGCCGACGCGCCAGGTCACGTTCGCGCCTGCCGGCCTGACCGACACGCAGACCGGCCAACCGATCGCCACCGTGTCGCTCGCTGAAACCGGCGGCACATCCTCCTTCGTCGCTCAGTTCGACATCGGCACGACCATCCGCGGCCTTGCCTTCTCGTTCGCCTTCCCGCAAAGCACTGCCGGCGACATGCTGCGCATCTACGTCGATAGCAATTCGCAGCCGTCGTTCGTGATGAGCAGCGCGATCGCTACCGCGATCTCCGGCACGACGCCGCAGCTGACGACCTTCGACCTGGGCTACGAGGCGCCCGTGTTCTACGGCACCAACACGGTGACGCTGACCTTCGTGCTGCAATCGCAGCCGAGCGCGACGACGACCTCGCGGGCGACGTTGGGGAACTTTTATACGTTCACGTTGCCGACGTAGGACATGGGCACGGTTTCTACTGCCGCATCTAGACTTGGATTGCGGGTTGAAGACAGGCCTCAACCTCTGAATTCTGGCGAATTCAGCTACGAGGCTTGTAGCTGAATTCGCCAGAATTCAGCCCCCGCAACCCCAAGATTAAGCTTTGAAGCCGCGGTAGGCTTTTTTGCCGTTTGGGGAAGGGTGAGAATCACGACTTCTTCTTGCGGCCCAGCTTCTTCGGCTTGATGGCGGCGCCCAACTCCGTCTCGATCTCCTCGACGGTTGGCAGGGCCGAGCGCAAGCGCTTCGGCAGGGCGCGCGTCAGTTCATACGTCTAGATGCCGATCGGCTTGTCGATGCCGGCGAAACTAAATTCGGCCAGCAACTGGTCCCGCGTTTGGCACAAGATCAAGCCAATGGTCGGGGCGTCGCTCGGATGCTTGAGGCGGTCGTTGACGACGTTGCAATAGAAGTTCAGTTTGCCGGCATACTCGGGCTTGAATTTCCCTTTTTT
>JBBSES010000673.1:0-2649 GCA_038239465.1 Gemmatales bacterium | reverse complement strand
CGAAGCGTCGCTAACCAGCTGTCATGGTTGCACCCGGATCGATACAAAGGAGCTTGTCGTGAAAGAAGCCCTTCTCCTGTTGGCCATCCTCTCGGCCTGGTTCGTCCTCAATCGCTGGGTGCTACCGCGCATGGGCGTGCAGACGTGAATGAGCGGCGCCTGTGCGGTGTCACCGCACTCGACCGACAAGAGTAAACCCGCCGGTTCGCCGGAGACGACTCCGACCGCCAACACGAACGAATGAACCGACGAAGGGGCCGATCATCGGCCCCTTTTCCGTTTTTCTTCTCCCTTTTGCCCCGCGCCGCTCTTGGCAGCTGTCGTACAATGTCACGGTTCGCCGGGCCATCCGTGCCATTGGTAGGAGCAAAATGCCATGAAATGGCGGCAAAAGAGCGCCTCGCCCACCCAGGTTTCCAAGTCGCGGCCCAAGAAGCAGCTGCCGCCCGAACCCGAACCGCAGCTGCCGCCCGAACCGGAGAAGCCGCGCAAGCCGGCGAAGCTATCCCGGTTGGTCAAGCCAGCGAACATGTCGCTGGAGGCCTGGCAGATCGAATTGCGCCGGCAGTTTGGCCGCGAGCAAAACTACACGCTCAAGAACCTCGGCGGCGAACGGCTCTTCTCGGAATTCGAGGTGCGCAACCCGGAGAGCCGAGCGGCCTATCGCGTCCACATCCGCGGCACGCAACCGGGCGACAACGTTTGCACCTGCCCCGACTTCGCCACCAACACGCTCGGCACCTGCAAGCACATCGAATTCACGCTGGCCACGCTGGAGCGCAAGCGCGGCGCCGCGGCGGAACTGCGCTCCGGCTTTCGGCCGACTTATAGCGAGGTATTCCTGCGCTACGGCGACCGCCGCGAGGTCCGCTTTCGCGCCGGCGGCGACTGTTCGCCGGAACTGGCCCGGCTGGCGGCGCGCTACTTCGACGACGAAGGGGCCCTGCTGCCCACGGCCTTCGCGTCGTTCGACGTGTTCGTCGCCAAGGCCGCGGAACTGGAGCAGGACTTCCGCTGCGCCGACGACGCCCTCGCCTTCGTCGCCGAGGTGCGCGACGGGGACAGCCGCCAGCAGCGCGTGGCCGAGGCGTTCCCGCGCGGCATCCGCAGCGCCGCCTTCAAGGACTTGCTTAAAATCGCGCTGTACGACTATCAAAAGGAAGGCGCCCTGTTCGCCGCCCGCGCCGGCCGCTGCCTTATCGGCGACGACATGGGCCTGGGCAAGACCATTCAAGCCGTCGCCGCCGCCGAGATCATGGCCCGATTGTTCGGCGTCGGCCGCGTGCTGATCGTCTGCCCCACGTCGCTCAAGCATCAGTGGCAGCGCGAGATTGCACGCCTGGGCGACCGCTCGACCGAAGTCGTCGGCGGCGGCCGCAAGCAGCGCCAACGCGCCTTCGATACCGACACTTTTTTTAAGATCACCAACTACGACACCGTCCACATCGACCTCGATTTGATCCAGGCCTGGGCGCCCGACCTGGTCATCCTCGACGAGGCCCAGCGCATCAAGAACTGGACCACGCGCACGGCGCGCAGCGTCAAGCGCATCGCCTCCCCCTACGCTCTGGTGCTGACCGGCACTCCGCTGGAAAACCGCCTCGAAGAGTTGATCTCCATCGTCCAGTTCGTCGATCGTTATCGTCTCGGACCGACCTATCGGCTGTTGCACGAGCATCAGGAACGCGACGAACACGGCAAGGTCGTCGGCTACCGCGACCTCGATCGCATCGGCCAGACGCTGGCGCCGATCCTGGTGCGCCGGCAAAAGGACGACGTTCTGGAGCAACTGCCGGAGCGCATCGACAATAACATCTTCGTGCCGATGACCGAGAAGCAACGGGATTATCATGCCGAAAATCAGGAGTCGGTGGCGCGCATCGTCGAGAAGTGGCGTCGGCTCCGTTTCCTCTCGGAGACGGACAAACAGCGCCTCATGATCGCGCTGCAGAAGATGCGCATGAGTTGCGACAACACCTATTTGGTGGACCACGTCAGCGATCACGGCGTCAAGGCGCAAGAGGCCATGACCGTTCTCGGCGAACTCTTCGAGCGGCCCGGCACCAAGGCGGTCGTCTTCAGTCAATGGCTGCGCATGCACGAATTGTTGCAACGCCAGCTGAAGGAACGCGGCTGGGGCCACGTCCTCTTTCACGGCGGCGTTCCCTCCGGCAAGCGCGGCGACCTGGTGGACCGCTTCCGCGACGATCCCGACTGCCGGCTGTTCCTCAGCACCGACGCGGGCGGCGTCGGCCTGAATTTGCAGCACGCTTCCGTGGTTCTAAACATGGACGTGCCCTGGAACCCCGCGGTGCTGGAGCAGCGCATCGGCCGGGTGCATCGCCTGGGGCAGAAGCAGCCGGTGCGCGTCGTCAACTTCGTGGCGCAAGGCACCATCGAGGAAGGGATGCTCTCGGTCCTCCAGTTCAAGAAGTCGCTCTTTTCCGGTGTCCTCGACGGCGGCGCCAAGGACGTCTTCCTGGGCGGCAGCCGGCTGAACAAGTTCATGGAGCAGGTGGAGGCGGCCACGGCGGCCATCCCCGAGTCGATGATCGAGGACGCGGAGGAAGCGCTGCGCCGGCCGGCGGACGAAGCCCCGTCCAACGGCACGGGCGAAACCCGTGCGGCCCGTCCATCGCGGCGCGACGG
>JBBSES010000672.1:0-2654 GCA_038239465.1 Gemmatales bacterium | reverse complement strand
CAGGTCGATGGCCAACGTCACCGTATGCAAGCCGGGTTTCAAGTCGAGCGTGAGCGCGTCGCTCATCGTCACCGGCGCGCCATCGACCCAACCCGTCAAACCCGTCGCCGCGTTGAAGGCCAGCTTGAGCTTGCCGCCGGTACTCACGTCGAGCTGGAAGCGGACGACGGCGACGGAGCCATTCTTGCCCTCGACGCGCGGCAACGCATCGAGCGGCAACACGCCGGAAACCATGCTGTACGCCGCCTCCCATTCGAGCGTCGCGTCGGGAGGCGCCGCGCGGCCGAGCCATTCCTTGGCCGCGGGCGTCGCCTGCATCGCCTGCCAGCGGCGCACCGGCCGATTCTGCGTGACGGCATACGGCCCGACCTTACCCAACTCGGAGAGGAAGCGGACCAGGTCCACTAACTCCGCGCGGGTCAGCGGATCGGAGAGACCTTCCGGCATCAGCGAGGCGCCGTTGGCCCGGCTTTCGATCTCCTTGATGGGGATGACAATTTCTTGATCGGCGGCGTCGCGCAGCACCAGTTCGGTCTTGTTCTCGCGCACCTTGATGCCGGTGATGATCTTGTCCTGCGTCGTGCTGATGACGAGCGTATGAAAGCCTTCCTTGATGACCTTGTTGGGAAGGAGGATGGCTTCAATGAGATAATCGATTTGCGCGCTGGCGCCGATGCTCGTCAGGTCGGGGCCGACTTGCCCGCCGGCGCCGGCGACGCCGTGGCATTTGAGGCACACTTGATCCTTGCGGCGGAAGACGGCTTCGCCGCGGGCAGCGTCGCCGTTTTTGCGAACCTCGGCGATCAAGTCGTCCATTTCTTTCTTGTCGAGCATGCGCTTGAGATTGGTCAGGCTGCCAGCCTTGGTGAGCGCTTCGATCAGCGCTCGCGCGTCGCGTCCCGAGAGGCGCACGGTGCGGACGCCGGCCTTGGCCACGTCGGTGGGCAGCTTCTGGTCGGTCAGCGCCTTGGCCAGTTTTTCGGCGCCGTTCTTGCGGCCGACGAAGGCCGCGAAGATGTCGCCGGTATCGGTGCCGTCGGCGGCAGTGAGGAGTTCGACGGCGCGACTGACGGCTCCATCCATGTCGAGTTGCGCCAGGGCAATCAAAGCCTGGCGGCGCACCGGCAACGGCTTGCTTTTGTCGCTCAATTGCGCCAGATTTTCCAGAGTCGGTTTGCCGCCGAAGCGGACCAACCCATCAATCGCCGCCTGTCGAAGCACCTCGCTGTTCTTGACGTTTTCGGCTATCTCGAACACGCGCGGCCGCAGCGCTTCCACTTGCCATAACCCGGCGACACGGGCGGCGCCGGCGCGGACTCGCTCGTCCTCGGAAGTGAGCAATGTGCCCAGGCGGGCGAGGTCGCCGGCCGGGCGCAGTTTCCTCTGTTCGAGGGCCGTCAGAAGATTGACCTGGCGCTGCGCCGTGTTCCCTTCCACGGCGAACAAGCGGTCGAGGACGAGGCCGAGTTCTCCCGCGTCGCCGCCGGCCGCTATCAAGACGAGCGCGCCTTCCTCGCGTTCCTTGGCGATCTTGCCCGCCTTGAGCAAAGCCAGCAACGGCTTCACGCCCTCGGACGAACCGGCGGCGCGCAGCGCGAACATGAGGTGTTGCGGGTCGCCGCCGAAATCGAAGGCGCCTTGCTTCAGCGCCGGCGACCAGTCGGCCTCGCGCTCGCGTAGGGTCAGCCACAGCCCGTAATCGAGCCAGCGATCCAACGGCCGTTCGAGGGTACGCAACGCGATCTCCGCCGAGCGCGTACCGGGGATTTGCCCCAACGCGCGCACGGCTTCGAGACGCACTTGCGGATGGTCATCGGCCACGCGGGCGGCGAGCAAGTCCCAGGCATTCGGCACACGGGTATGCCACTGCGACAGCACGCGCACGGCGGCGGCGCGGATGTGATGGTCCTTGGCGGTCAACAGGGATGCGAGCAATTTCGGCTCGACGGTATCGAGCGATTGATAGGTCCACAAGGCTTCGAGGAGATGGTGTTCGTGTTCACGGTCGGCGGCGTCGAGGCTTTGCACCCACTTGGCCACCTCGGGCAGCACGTCCTTGCCGCGTTCCTTCAAGACGCGCTTGGCGTGGTGTCGCGTCCAATCTTCAGGAGCCTTCAAGGCGTCGAGCAGCGCCGGCGTTTTGGCATCGACGAGATTCGGCCGTTCGACCAAAGGCCGGCCCTTGGCGGTGACGCGCCAGATGCGGCCATGCGTTTGATCGCGGCGCGGATCACGGAAATCGACCTCGCCATGCTGGATGATCGGATTGTACCAATCGGCGATATAGATGGCGCCGTCCGGCCCCATCTTCACGTCAATAGGTCGAAACGCCGGATGGTTCGACTTGATGACTTCCTTTTGCTCGCGGGACGTATAGCCGGCGCCGTCTTCGCTAATGACGTAACGGCAAACGCGATGGCCGCGAAAGTCGTTGGTGATCATGTTGCCGCGCCAGTCCTCGGGCAGATGGCGGCCGCTGAGTATTTCTAATCCGCAATCCTTGGGGCTGCCGGGATTGAGGCCGGGCAAGATCCGACTCGCCCCGCTGGCCGCTGCATAATAAGCCCCCGGAACGACGTAGTTGATTCCTTCGCCGTTGGCCCCGTCGGTGGCGAACGATTGGCCGTACTTGTCGAAATGAAAGCCCCAGGCGT
>JBBSES010000671.1:0-2675 GCA_038239465.1 Gemmatales bacterium | reverse complement strand
CGCGGCAACCCTGGGCTATGTGATTCAACCCCTTCGGGGTAAATTCTCCGTATCTCACTGGCAGCACAATTACCAATAACCCCACACGCGCCGCCTCATTTCCCCGCGCTGAAATACTTCAACCCCTCGTTCACCAGGCTCTTGAACTGTCCCTCGGGCACCAGGAACACGTCGCCGGGCATGGTGCTGCTCTGGGCGGCGTATCCCTTTTCCTTTTCCGGGGTGTCGAGCAGCTTGCCGATGGTCAGCGTGATCGGCTCCTTGGCGTTCTCGACCCAGATTTCGATGAACAGGGCGCGCGTCTGTTCCGTCAACTCGTGTTCCGGCGGCGCGCCTTTCTTGAAGACGATGATCTTGTCCGCCTTTAACCGGGCCAACTCCTTGAGGAGGTCGTCCACTTTCTTGCCGTCGAGGGCGAAATCGCCGAGCTGCGTCTTCAAGGTCCAACCGCCCGCTTCGGTCCCCTTGCGTTCGACTTCGAGTGTTTGCGTCAGTCCCGAGACTTTCTTCCAGCCGACCAGTTTGACTTGCTTGACGGCGGTCGGCTCGAAGCTGAAGACTTGCAGATCGACGAGCGGCGCGGAAAATGGCGTCGTTACTTCGGGCCGCACCTGGAAGACGAGATCGCCGCCGCCCAGCTTGGCGTAGCGTCTCTCGCCGTTGGCCGTGGTCTTGCCGAAGAAGTAGACCTTGTCCTCGGTTTCCTTCTCGTTCTTCGGCATCGTCAGCGTGACTTTGATCTCGGCCGGGTCGAGTTGATACTCCTTCAACTCGGCGGGGGTGGCCTTCTCGTTGACCAGGCGTTCGGCCTGCAGCGTCCGCAGGGTTTCGAGGATGGCGGCCACCTTGGCGCGGTCGGCGTTGCGGCCGGCCAGGTCGGGCGGCTGTTTTAGCTTCCAGACGCTCTTCTCGTCCTTCGCGTCCCGTTCCAGTTCCGTGACCTTCGTGCCCTGCTGAATGGCGATCTTGCTGACGGCGGCCGTCTCGGGGAAGGTCGGCAGCGCGCGGTCGAGGAAGTCGATCTTGCGTTCCTCGACGCGGGCCAGCGTGGTGTCGGGCAGGGCGACCCGGAGGATGTCCTTGCCCCTTTCGCGGATGGCGTACACCAGGCCGTCGGCCATCTTTTTGCCGAAGATCAGCCGATAGCTCGGCTGCTTGGGGTCTTTCAGTTTCGGCTCGACCTTGTCGTCCTTCTTGGCCTCTTCCGCGTTGAGGCCCTCGGTCCAGAGGGACAGTTCGGCGGTGCGCGATTTGTCGTCGAGGCCGAGGTCGGCGTCGGTCTTGCTCGCCGGCGGGAAGTCGCGGACGAGCCGTTGGGCCGTCAGTGAATTGAGCAGCACGTTGACCGCCGAGAGGTCGGCTGGCTGGCTCTTGTTGCCATCTTCCCAGACCTTCCACTTGCCATCGACCTTGCGCAGCCGCACGGTGCCGGAAGCGTTCTTCAAATCGATGGCATCGACCTTGTTGTCCCGCTCGGGCAGCGAAAGCAGGTCTCGGTTGCGCAGGGCGTTGGGGTTCTCGATGACGGCGGCGATGGCGTCCAGCGGCTTGACGGCCACCTTGACGACGTTGTTATCGCTCTCCAGGCGGGCGTAGCGCTTCTCCTTATCGTCGTTCACGACGTTGCCGACGAGCAGCGTATCGGTGACGGGCGCCGCGTCCGGGTCGCCGCCGGTGGCCACGCCGGGCTTGTAGGTGACGCCTAGGCGCAGGAAAGTCGGTTTGTCCTTGTCGAGGCCAAACTTGGCGACATCGGTCACGTTGTCGGCGACGAAGTCATCGACCTTCTTCTCGGGGTCGTAGCCCACTTTCAGTTCTTCCAGCAGTTCGACCAGGTCCTTGACGCCGGTGATCTTGCGCGGCGGCGCGCCGGGAACGGCGGGCGCGGCCGTCTCGCCGTGGAAGGCGGCGGTGCCGTAGTCGGGAGCGATGAACTTCCAGCCTTCGCCCTCTTTTTTCATCTGGAGGACGTGCTTGGCGGCGTCGCTCAAGTCCACGGCGGTGATGTTCAGGCTGCTCGGCGTCACCAGCGTGCGGTCGCGGAACTCCTTCGAGGTCTTGTAGACGCTGTCAAGATCGATGCGGCGGACGGCGACGATCTGTTTGGGATTCTCCGACGACGTGACGTAGACGACGTGCTTGGTCGGATCGCCGGGGGTGCTTTGGCCGCCGACGTTGAGCGTCCACGATTTGCCGTCCTTGGTGGCGACCGTCACCTTGGCGTTGGGCGGATCGAGTTCGCGGGCGGCGAGGTTGGCGCCGAGGTCGTCGATGCGTTCCTCGCGGCGAGCGTCGGCGAGCTGGCTGACGATGGCGTTGACGGCCGCCTGATCGCTGACGCGCGCGTTGGCCGGCGAGGTGAGGCGCCAGGTCTTCGAGCCATCGTCGCGGACGAAGACGACCTTTTCCGCGGTCGGCTTGGTCCGCTCGATGGTGATGGTCTGCGCCTCTTTGCCTTCGAGCTTGGCGCGGTGCAGGTCGGGCAGGACGTACAGTTCGTCGCCCGGCCGGACGCCGAGGAACTGGTTGAAGCCCAGGAGCAACAGCATGGCGATCAGGACGCCGAACAGGATGTAAGTCGTGCGAAAGCTCATGGTGGAGCGGGCCTTTTGAGGGGGTTAGATGGCGAGCGGGGTCGCGGTAGCGCCCCGAGTAAATGCGGGTTTATGTGAATG
>JBBSES010000670.1:0-2679 GCA_038239465.1 Gemmatales bacterium | reverse complement strand
CTTTATAAAGCACGAAACGGGAGCGCATCCCGAACGGCCCGCGCGGTTGGTCGCCATCGTGGAGCGCTTGGAAGCGGCCCAGCTGATGGCGTCGTGCGTGCCGGGGAAGTTCGAGCCGTTGACGGTGCCGGCGCTCGCAGCGGTTCACGGTCCCGAGGTGGCCGCGCGCGTCCGTCGCCTGGCCGAGCAGGGCGGCGGCCGCCTCGACGCCGATACCGTCGTTTCGCCCGAATCATTCGCGGTCGGTTTGGCGGCGGCGGGCGCCTGCGTCGCAGCGGTCGATGCCGTCATTCGCGGTCCCGAGCGCAACGCCTTGTGCCTGGTGCGGCCGCCGGGCCATCACGCCACGCCGATGCGGAGCATGGGTTTCTGCCTGTTCAACAACGTCGCCCTCGCCGCCCGTCATGCTGGCCAGGCGTATGGACTAACGCGCATCTTGATCGTCGATTGGGACGTGCATCACGGCAATGGCACGCAGGACGCTTTTTACGATGACGGAGAGGTGATGTTCCTGAGCGCCCATCGGTTTGGGTCGGGCTTCTATCCCGGCACCGGCGATGCGGACGAGACGGGCACCGGCGCGGGACTGGGGAAAACGGTGAACGTGGCGTTGCGCTTCGGCATCGGCCGGCGGGAATATCACGCCGCCTTCACGCACGCGCTGGAGCAGGCCGCCGACGCCATCAAGCCGGAGTTGGTCATCGTCAGCGCCGGCTTCGATGCCCACTCCTTGGACCCGATTGGTTCGCTTGGGTTGGAGACGGAAGACTTCGCCACGCTTACCCGGCAAGTCATGGACGTGGCGCGGACTCATGCTCAGGGCCGTCTCGTCAGCTGCCTGGAGGGGGGCTACCACCTCCAGGCGCTGGCGGAATCGGTGCAGGCGCATTTGGAAGCGTTGGGCGTCACTCCAGCTTCACCGGCAGCTTGACCTTCTTGTCGCCGCGCAGCACCGTCACGTTGATGGTGTCGCCGAGTTTGAACTGACGCATCAATACCATGTACGCTTCGATGTTCTTGACTGGCTTGCCTTCCACGTCCACGATCAAATCGCCGGCCTTCATGCCCGCCTTCGCGGCCGGTCGTCCCTCGACGACGCCTTCGATCAGCATGCCTTCCTTGTCCTCCGCGTAACCGGGACGGACGCCCAACGTCGGCCCGCCGCCGCCCACCGGCCGACTGGCGCCGGCGACCGCGATGTAGTTGGGCCGTTCCTTCACCGTCGTGAGGTGGCCAATGAGATCTTGCGTCAAGTCGCACACCTTACGCATCCCCGGCACGTTGATCTTATCCGCGGTGTCGGTCGGCCGATGGTAATCGGGATGATCTTCGGTGAAGAAGAAGAAGACCGGGAGCTTCTTCTCGTAGAAGGAAGCGTGGTCGCTCGGGCCGCCTCCCGTCGTCACCTTCTTTAAGTGAAAGTGATAGTTCTCGTTGAGCGATTCGATGAGTTGATCGAAGTGCGTGGAGGTGCCGGTGCCCCAGACTTGAATGGTGTCTTTCTTGGTCTCGGGATGGGGCCGCAACCGGCCGACCATGTCGAGGTTGATCATGGCCACCGTGTCTTCGAGCGGCACGGCCGGCTTCTTGCAGTAATGTACCGAGCCGAGCAGACCGCTTTCCTCGCCGCTGAACGTGACGAACACCAGACGGCGCCCCTGGCGCTCCTTCATGGCCCCGAAGCGGCGGGCCAGTTCGATGACCGCGGTCGTGCCCGAGCCATTGTCGTCGGCGCCGTAGTGGATGGTCGGTTTCTTCAAGTTCTTGGCGAGGCTGAACGATTGACCGTACCCCAGATGGTCGTAATGAGCGCCGATGACCAGCGTCTCCTTGGCGAGCGGCCCGCTGCCTTCGAGGATGCCGACGACGTTCTTCACGTCGAGGCGCGGCCGTTTGACCGTCACTTCGAGCGTCGCCGACCAGTCCTTGAGCGCCGCGTTGCGCGGCTTGAGGTTGCGGTCCACTTCCTTTTCGAGATCCTTGAGCGTCGTGTCCTGGCTGGCCTGCAGCATCTGATCGGCCACGGAGCGCTTGACGTGAAAGACCGGCATTTTCGCCGAACCCATTCCCTGGGCATGGTCCTTGAAGGCGACGAGCGGATCGGCGCCGACGGCCATCGTTCGGCTATTGACGAACAGCACCGCCGCCGCCTTGTGCAGATCGGCGTTGACGATCTTGGTGGCCAGCGACGAGTGGTTGGCGCTGGCGTCGCCGTCGAACGGCGCGTCCTTGCTGTCGGCGCGCGGCACGTTGCGGAGGATGACGACGACCTTGCCTTCCACGTCGAGGCCGGCGTAGTCGTCGTATTTCAGGCGTTTGCTCTCGGCGCCGAAGCCGGCGAAGACGACGTCGGCGGATACCTTGCCGCTGCCGGAATTGCCGAACGCTTGGAAGTCCTTGCCCCGTTCCAGTTCGATCTTCTGGCCGAGCGGTCCCTTGAGAACGAGCGTGGTCGGCGTTTCCAGCGTGGCCGTGCCCGGCATGGTGAAGGGTTGAAAGTAGCTGTCCTGAGCATTACCGGGTTTGAGGCCGGCCTTCTTAAATTCGTCGGCGATGAAGTCGGCCGCCTTGTTGATGCCCTTGGTCTCGACGCCGCGGCCTTCGCATTCGTCGGAGGCGAGGAAGGTGATGTCCTTGCGCATCCGCGCTTCGATGGCATCGTCGGCCGCGGTCGCCGTG
>JBBSES010000669.1:0-2689 GCA_038239465.1 Gemmatales bacterium | reverse complement strand
TCACTTCACCAAAAACAACTCCGACACCACCAACTCCTCGATCAAACTCCGCATCCGATACGCCCCGTAGTTGGTCAACTCGGTCTTGGAGACATTGCCGCACTTGTCGAGAATCGCTTCCACGGCCTTGCGGTCGGCGAAACGAATCTCGCGGCCCGTGGCGTAGACGGCCAGACGGCGTAGGTAGTTCCGCGCCAGCTGCCGCTCGTCCCGCGACAGGATCTTGCGGAAGTCGTCGATGTTCTTGAACGCCACGCCGTCGGCCGTCTCTCCGGTGGCGTCCACCGGCAGGCCGAGCCGATACGAGACGCCGTAATGTCCTTCGCCGACCTTGTCCTTGACGGGGTCGCCCTTCTCCTTGCTGCGATAGCGCTCGCGCCACCGGCCGATCACGTCGTAGCTCTCCAGCGCGAAGCCGGGCGGGTCCATCGTCCGATGGCACGAGGCGCACGAGGCGTTGTTGCGGTGCAGGTCCAGCTGCTGGCGGATCGTCGTGGCGCCGCGCAGATCGGGGTCCACCTCGCCGACGTTAGGCGGCGGCGGTTCGGGCGGTTTTCCCAACAAGCGGTCCATCACCCAGGCGCCGCGCTTGACCGGCGAGGTCAGCGTGCCGTTGGCGGTGATCTTGAGGATCGACGCCTGCGTCAACAGGCCGCCGCGGCGCGAATTCGCCGGCAGGCCGATGCGCCAGAACTGGTGTCCCGGCGTGGCGTCGGCGATGCCGTAGAGTTGTCCCAATTCGGCGTTGAGCATGGCGAAATCGGAATCGACCAGGTTGCCGATGCCGAGGTTGTGGTCGAGCAATTGCCGGAAGAAAGCGTGCGTCTCGCCGACCATGCAATCCTGCATGTACGGCTTGAACTCGGGATATAGCTGCTTATCGGGCGTGGTCGAGGCGATCTCGTGCAGGCCGAGCCATTGGCCGAGGAAGTCCTCCAGGAAGCGTTCCGACTTCGGATCCTTTAACATACGCCGCACCTGGTTGCGCAGCGTGTCGCCACCGCGCTTCAACTCGCCGCGCGTGGCCAGTCCAATCAATTCGTCGTCGGGCACCGACCCCCAGAGGAAGAAAGCTAGCCGGGCGGCGACCGCCCAATCGTCCAGCTTGCCGCCGTTCTCGACGCGGAACAGGAATTCGGGCGAGCAAAGGGCGGTCGTGTAGCCGGCGCGCAAGGCGTCCTCGAAGCAGTCGCCGGCTTTGAGGCGTTCCTCGACCACGGTGACATAACGATTCACCTGCGCGTCGGTGGCGGGTCGGCGAAAGGCGCGCGTCAGGAACGGCTTGAGCAGCTTCTTGGCGTCGGCCTGCGCATCGCTCGACACGACGGTGAACAGGCCATCGACCTTGCCGTGTTCCTGCAGGTTAGACGGAAACGTCGAGTCGCGGCGCCGCTGCGTCACGGGCGGCAAGCGCGCCGGCGGCGTCGGCCCCTTGACGTCCTTGGCGATGACCAGCTTTTCGAGCGGCAGGTCGCCGAACAGGCGCGTGTGGCTCGGCGGCGGCCAGGCGTCGTGGATCGGGCCTTCGATGTCGAGCCAATCCAGGGCAACGCCCGGTCCCTGATACTCCTTCGACCGGCCCTTCTGATGGTAGACGTGGACCAGTTCCAGCGACGCGGGATTGAAGATCAAGGCGTCGTTCGGCTCCAGCCAGGCGTCGAACTCGTGGACCTTGGAATCGAGCGAGGGGGCGTCGAAGAAGCCGATTGGCCCGCCGCGCTGCGTGCGAATGCCGACCACTTGCGTCTTCTTCGACGGCTGCACCTCTCCCTTGTCCCACCAGAAACTCCACACCGACATGCGGAACTTGTAGCGGCCCGGCAGCATGGGGCTGAACTTCCAGAAGCCGGTCTCGAAGTCGGCGTCGTTGTGGCGAAAGACGCCGACGGCGCTTTTGTTCGGCTTGAAGACCGTGTCGATGTAGTAGTGAATCTTCTCGCTGGGCAGCTGTTGATCGAGGAGGGGAAGGGACGGATCGCGTTTCTTGTCCTTGAGAAGGACGCAATCGCCGCTGGTCAATCCCGTAAGGAAGCCGTGGCTATCGGCGGCGTAGTAGCGCATCTTGTACGGCTTCGGCGCGTCGGGCCGGGTGGCGATGGAGCGGTCGAGCGTCCGCTTGGCGGCGTCCATGTACTTGGCCATCTGCACGTGCGAGATGTCGAGCGCCTCGCTGACCTTGTTGAAGCCGTGGGCCGAGCCGTCGGCGGGCAGGTCGTCCTTGAGCGGCATCCCTTGCAGCGAAAACAAGTCTTGAATGGCGTACTCGTACTCCGTGCGCGTCAGCCGGCGAAAGGTGGCCCGGCCATTGGCCGCGTCCCGCGCCAGGTCGGACTTGCCCAACTCGTCGGCCAGGGCGTCGAGGATCGCCGTCTTTTCCTTGGCGTCGGGTTGGTCCGCTTTTTTCGGCGGCATGTCGCCGGCGCGTACCCGGTCGTGGACTCTGACCCAACGGCCAAACGCCTTGGGATCGGAAAAGTCGGCCGGCAGCGTGGAGAGATCGAGATTGCCCTTCTTGTTCTCGCCGCGGTGGCACTGGAGACAATGGGCGTCGATGAAGTCTTTCAGGGGAGCCGCGGCGGCGTGTTGGTGAACGGAGCCGAGGAGGAACAGGGCGGCGAGCCACGATAGTTTGCGATTCATGGATAGGATCCCGTGGTGTGGTTAGCGACGCTTCGCAGAAGCGTTTCGT
>JBBSES010000668.1:0-2733 GCA_038239465.1 Gemmatales bacterium | reverse complement strand
TAGCTTGCGCGGGCCGGACGATGAGTTGCGAACCGCGCGCGACCTGGCGATGGACCAGGATGCCGAGGCCGCCGTCGGAATAGTCGATCAGCTGGCCCGGAAACGGCACCGCGCCGGGGCCGGTTTCGAGAAGGGTGAGCGGCTTGCCGCCCGGAGGCAAGGGGATGGCCGGCCGCGCTTCGGGGGCCGCTTTGTCCGCGGGAAAAAGCGTCGTCGGCGCCGGCGCTGTCGTGGGCCAAGCACGGATAGCGGCCGCGACGGCCGCCGCCCCCTTCGACTCGGCAAGGCGGGCACAAGCCTCGCGCTCCTCCAGCGCCGCTTGGCGGACCGCCGTGGCGAAGCGCTCGCGCCATTCGCCCAGGACGCTCGCCAGCCAGGCGGCGTCGTCTTCCGATAGGAAATCGTCGGACCTGTCCATCGAGTGGACCTCCGTTGGCGCATCGTCTTTCGATCGTGGGAGAAGCGTATTATCGCATAAAGGCGCGGCGTCATGCCACGCTTCTTCAATACGTGACACGACGATTCAAAAATTAGTGCGGCTGCGTGGGCCAGCGCGCCCATCCGGCCCCAGTGGTCGAGGCCGATGGCGCTTGCAGCGGCTCGACGCGCACGTCGTCGAAGTAGGCAGTGCCGATGCCGGTCAGGGCCAACGTCACGCTGATCGTGCCCGACGGCGGCACCTCGCGGTAGAGCGTGTACTTCTTCCATCCGCCCGGCGTCGGGTTAACGATGCGCACCGCCAACGGTTCGCCGCCAGCGCTGTCGAAGAAGAGCGCTCCGTCCACGGAGCCGGTGATTGCCGTCGTGACCAAGGCCCAGGCACTGACGCGCACCAACGTTCCGGGCGGCAGCTTGACCGCCGGGCTGTTGATCGCCAGGTAGGTACGCTCCAACACGCGCGGCGGCTTCTCCGGGTCTTTCGCCGCGATTTGCAGCTTCAGAAAACGTTCGCCTTCCTTGGCCACCGGCTCGGCAGGAGGCTTGGGCTTGTCCTTGGCGTCCTTCTTGGCGTCGTCCTTGAGGCTGGTATCGGCCTTGTCCGGGATTTGGCCGCGCGCGGCGGTGGGCGGTTGCAGCGTCGGCGGCGTCGTGGTCCCCGGCGTTCCGGCCGGCGGCGTGGCCGGCTTCGATCCCAGCACGCGCCACGCTTTGAGCGTCACCTCGTCGATGGTCGATTCCTGCGGTAGCCACTGGCTGGGCGCCTGGTCGGGCGACACCTCGAAGCCGCCGTCGGGCAGCACGTTTGCCTGGGGATGCGCCTTTTGAATCCGATCGCGGAATTCCCAGTGGCGCGGCAGCGTGAAGAAACTGACGGCGTAAGGACTGGCGACCGGCGTCTCCAGTTCGCGCGTCGCCTTCTCCCACTGGGCGCGCATGAGGATGCGGAGGGGACGCAGCGAGCGTTGCGACTCGAAGTACGCCTCGCGGAAATCGCCGTCGTTCCAGTGGTCCACCGACTTCTTGAGGCGCGCCTTGGCGTCCTGCTGGAGGGCCAGCGCGTCCGGCAAGGTGTGGCCGTGCGCCTCCAGTTCCGCTTCCACTTGCAGTACCTTTTCGATCTCGACCTCGGCCAGGTCATGGGTCCACTGGGCCGCCAGCTTGCGCATACGCCGCGCCTGGTCCTGGAAGCGCACCAACATGCCGGTCGGCGTCGAGTCGGACGTGAAGACGATGGCCGTCGTCAGGCCGAACTCGGGCAACGTGACTTTCGTACCGCCCGAGACGCGCTCCGTCGGCAGCGAACGCACGTCGCCCGGCGTCACTTCCCATGCCTGTGTACCGCCGGGCACCTGCGGCACCGTGATAATCAGCTTCGGCGCCGCCGCCTGGCCGGGCACGAATTGCGTGCCGGGGCCTTGCCACATCGGCAGGACGAGGGTGCCGCGATCGGTGCGCAACACGGCGGCCTTGATCTCCGGCGCCGAGGTATCGATCCACTGCGGCGCCTCGATGGTCGCCAGCAGCAGCGGTTCGAGCATCTGTATTTCTTGATTGAGCAGGGCCAGCTGCAAGAGGCGGTCGCGCCCCTGGTGGCTATCGGCCAGGTAGCGATCCGACCAGAAGCCCAGGCCCTGGCAACCGGCAGCGAGGGCCGTATAGGTGAGCAAGCGAATTTGCTCCGGTTGCGGGCCAATCGGTTCGGTGAACCCCGGCGCGGTTTTGCCGCGCGCGTCGGGCTTGCGCTCGTGCAACAGGGCGGCGTACCAGTCGGGCAGATGCGTTTGAATCCACGTCCACTGGAAGGAGCCGGGCCGCGACAGGCGGCGGCGCTGGTCGAGCCATTCGCGGTACATCGGCAGTTCGAGGCCGGTCATCAGCGGCCAACGATGGGCGCCGATCAAGTCGAGGTTGCGCGAATAGGGCAGGAAGCCGTCCCAGACGTCGGCGCCGACGGGCTTGAGCGGATCGGCCCCCTTGATGGCGTGGGCGAGGCGCGCGAGCGCCGGCGCCTGTTCGACGGTATGGCCGCCGCCCAGGTCGTAGAACAAGACGGCGTCGGCGTCCGGGAACTTGGCGACGCGGTCGGCCAGCGTTTGCGCCGTCGCCGAGGGATTGGCGCCCGCCTCGCCGGAGAACGAGGGCACGATCCAGAAGCCGAGGTTCGCCGCCTCGTCGAGCTTCTCCGGCGGCGTGTCGCCATCGAGCCAGACGGTGTTGAAGCCGGCGTCGTGCAGCGCCTTGAGCGGCGTATCGGTATGGCGAATGGCCCGGAACAGGAAGCGCTTGCCGTTG
>JBBSES010000667.1:0-2737 GCA_038239465.1 Gemmatales bacterium | reverse complement strand
GACGTGGGCCAGGTTGTCGGTGCCGGCCGTCACCACGCGCTGGCCGTCTGGGCTGAACTCCGCCTGCAAGACCTCGCGTTGATGGCGCAGCGGTTGCGCCAGGACCGGCTTGCCGGTGGCGGCGTCCCAAATCTGGGCCGTGTCGTCGGCGCTGGCGGTGACGACGCGCGTGCCGTCCGGGCTGAAGGCCACGTCGAGGACGGCTCCGTCATGGCGCATCGTGGCGAGCAGTTTGCCGGTGGCGGCGTCCCACAGGCGCGCCGTTTTGTCGTCGCTGGCGGTGGCCACCCGCCGACCGTCGGGGCTGAACTCGGCGGTGTTGACGGGGCCATCGTGCCGCAGTGCCGCGCCGCTGGCCTCGCCGCTGGCCGCGTCCCAGACCTGGGCCGTCTTGTCGACGCTGGCCGTTAGCACGCGGCCGCCCTGGGAATCGAAAGTGACTTGCACGACCGGCCCGTCGTGGCGCAAGGCGGGACCGGCTTTGGTCCCCGTGGCGGCATTCCAAATCTGGGCGATCTTGTCGGCGCTGGCGGTGGCCACCCGCTTGCCGTCCGGCGCGAACGCTGCCCACAGCACCGGGCCGTCGTGTTTGAGAGGAGCCACGAAGGGACCGCCGGGAGCGACTCCGTAGACCCGTGCCGAATTGTCGTCGCTGGCGGTGGCGACCCACTGGCCGTCCGGGCTGAAGACGGCGGCCTGCACCGTACCATTGTGCGTCAACGGCGGGGTCGAGGGCCGCCCGGTGTCCACGTCCCACACCCGCGCCGAGTGGTCGGCGCTCGCCGTGACGATGCGCGTGCCGTCGCCGTTGAACGAGGCACGTTTGACGGCGCTGTCGTGGCGCAACGCCGGCGTCATCGGTTTGCCCGTCGCCGCGTCCCAAACGCGCGCCGACAGATCGGCGCTGGCCGTGACGACGCGCGCTCCGTCGGGGCTGAACGCGGCGCTGGCGACGGGGCCGTGATGCCGGAACGGTTCGGTCACCGGCTTGCCGGTTGCGGTTTCCCAGACGCGCGCTGTCTTGTCGTCGCTGGCGGTCACGAAGCGCAGCCCATCCGGGCGAAAGCGGGCGTCCACGACCGGCCCCTCGTGGCGCGGCGGCGGATCGAGGAGCGCCTTGCCATTGCCGCCATCCCAGACCTGGGCGGTGCCGTCCGCGCTGGCGGTCAGCACGCGGCTGCCGTCGCGGTCATAACTCGCCGTCAGCACCGATCCCTTGTGCTCCAGGCGTGGGCCGACCGCTTGGCCGGTGACGGCGTTCCAGCGCCGCGCCGTGTGGTCCTCGCTGGCCGTCACGATCTCCTTGCCGTCGGGACGAAAGCAGACGTCGAGGACCGGCCCCTCGTGGCGCGGCACCGGGTTGAGCAGTGCCGCCCCTGTGACCGCGTCCCAGATTTGCGCCGTGCCGTCCTGACTCGCCGTCGCCAGCCAACGGCCATCAGGACTGAACGCCACGCGGTAGACCGGCCGCTGATGCTCCAACGGCGGACACACGGACGCCCCCGTCGCGGCGTCCCAGATACGCGCGGTGTAATCGTCGCCCGCGGTGGCCACGCGTTTTCCGTTGGGGCTAACCACCACGTCGTTGACGCCGCGGTCGTGAAACCACATCTGCTTTAACCGCGGACACTGCTGCAACACCGCGCGCAGGCGCGTGCGGTGCGGCCCTTGTCGCTCGGCGTTCTTTTCCAGGCTCAGCGCCCGCGCGAACCAGACCAGTGAGCCGAACAGGTCGCCTTCGTCGAGAGCGCGGGCGCCATCGACGACGTGGAGGTTGATGAGCGACTGGTTGCTCTTGGCGATCTCGTCGTTGGCGATCTGGTTCGCTCGGTTGAGTTGAATGGCCGTCACCCAACCGCCGCCCAGGACGACGACCGCCGCGACCAGGCTCACGCCCAGGAGCGCTGCCGCCGTCGGCCGCCGCCGCGCCCATTTGGCGAAGCGCTCGACCGGCCCCACCGGCCGGGCCTGGATCGGTTCGCCGTGCAAGAAGCGACGCAAGTCGTCAGCTAGCGCCTCGGCGCTGGCGTAGCGCTTGCCCGGCTCTTTTGCCAGGCATTTCAGGCAGATCGTCTGCAAGTCGCGCGGCACCTCGCGGCGCAGTTCGATCGGCGGGCGCGGCTCCTCGGTCAGCACGCGATTGAGGACGTCGTAGGTCGAGGGCGAATCGAACGGCGGGTTGCCCGTGAGCATCTCGTAGAGCATGGCGCCAAGGGCGTAGACGTCGGTCGCGGGGCCGATGTCGTCGGTTCGTCCGGCAGCCTGCTCGGGCGCCATGTAGCTGGGCGTGCCCATGACGACGCCGCTGCGCGTCTGGCGGGAGTTGTCGTCGAGGCGTTTGGCCAGGCCGAAGTCGGTGATCTTGGGCGTGCCGTCCTTGGTGAGCAGCACGTTGGCCGGCTTCAAGTCGCGGTGGACGATGCCGCGTTGATGGGCGACGTGCATGGCGCGCGCCAGGGTTTCGATCAGTTGCGTTGCCCGCTCCAGGGGTTGCCGCTCGCCGCACAGTTCCCGATCGAGGTTGTGGCCATCGACGTATTCGAGCGCGATATAGGGATGGCCGTCTTGCTCGCCGATCTCGTAAATCTGCACGATGTTCGGATGCTGCAAGCGGGCGATAGCCTCGGCCTCGATACGGAAGCGCAGCAGCTGCTCGCGGCCGGCGTGGGCGCCGGCGAGGACCATCTTCAGCGCCACCACGCGGCCAAGTTTGAGCTGCCGCGCCTTGTAGACGACG
>JBBSES010000666.1:0-2739 GCA_038239465.1 Gemmatales bacterium | reverse complement strand
GCGCCTTCCATGCCTGCGACGTGCCGGCGCACCGACTGATTGACGAGTTGGGACGGTTGGCGCCGTCGGAATGCCTGGTTTCCGAAAGCGGCATGTTCGTGCTGGCCGAGCCGTTGCGGGCGGCGTTGCCGGCCGCCACGCTGGCGCCGCGGCCCGACTGGACCTTCGATTCCACGACGGCTCGGAACGCCCTCCTGGAGCAATTCGGCGTCGCCACCCTCGCCGGCTTCGGCTTCGACGATGGCCAGGCCTGCGTCGCCGCCGCCGGGGCGCTCGTCCTCTATCTCCGCGAAACACTGATGGCGGGCTTGACCCACCTGCGCCGCCTGCAGTGCCATCGGCCGGCCGACCATCTGCTCCTGGACGAAGTCACGCGCCGCAGCCTGGAGTTGACGCAAACCTTGCGCGACGGTGGCCGCGATGGCTCGCTCCTCGCCTGCCTCGACCGCACCGTTACCGCGATGGGTGCCCGCCGACTGTGCGACTGGCTCGTCCATCCGTTGACCGACCGCGGCGCTATCGACGGCCGTCTCGACGCCGTCGGCGAACTCCTCGCCCAGCACGATTTACGCCGCGACCTACGCATTTTGTTGGGCGAGGTCAGCGACCTACAACGATTGACGGCGCGCGTCAGCACGGGCCGGGCGTCGCCGCGCGACCTTGCTTCCGTGGCCCGCACCCTGCGTCTGCTGCCGCGCTTCAAGGCCCGGCTGACGGCGCGCTCCGCCGGGCTGTTGGTGCAACTGGAGGACCGTCTCGAACTGTGTCCTGACTTGCGCGAACTGCTCGACGGCGCCCTGGTCGATGAACCGCCGCCGACGGCCAAGGAAGGCGGCGTCATCCGGCCCGGCTACCATGCCGGCCTCGATGAACTGCACGCCATCGCCCGCGGCGGCAAGGAGTGGATCGCCCGCTTCCAGGCCGACGAGACGCGCCGCACCGGCATTCCCAGCCTCAAGGTCGGCTTCAATCAGGTCTTCGGCTACTACATCGAAATTACCCACACCCACGCCGGCAAGATCCCCGCCGACTACCAGCGCAAGCAAACCCTCAAGAACGCCGAGCGCTACATCACGCCCGAGTTGAAGGAGTACGAGGAGAAAGTCCTCGGCGCCGAGGAGAAGATTCACCAGTTGGAATTCGACTTGTTCGTCGCCGTGCGCGATCGCGTCGCCGCCGCCACCGACCGCTTGCTGCAAACCGCCGACGTACTCGCCACGCTCGACACTCTGGCCTCGCTGGCCGACATCGCCGCCGAACGCGATTTCCGCCGGCCCGAACTGTGCGACGAGCCGATCCTCGATGTCCACGATGGCCGGCATCCCGTCCTCGATCAGGCGCTGCCGTCCGGCACCTTCGTGCCGAACGATGTCCGCCTCGGCGATCATTCCGGCCGTTTCTGGCTCATTACCGGCCCCAACATGAGCGGCAAGAGCAGCTTCATTCGCCAGGTGGCGCTGCTCACCCTCCTGGCCCACGTCGGTAGTTTCCTGCCCGCGAAAAAGGCGCGCGTCGGCATTACCGACCGCATCTTCACGCGCATGGGGGCCAGCGACGAATTGCACCGCGGGCAAAGTACCTTCATGGTCGAGATGACCGAAGCCGCCAATATTCTCAACAATGCGACCGCACGCAGCCTCGTCATCCTCGACGAGATTGGCCGCGGCACCAGCACCTACGATGGCCTCTCGCTCGCCTGGGCTATCACCGAACACCTGCACGATACCATCGGCTGCCGTGCCCTGTTCGCCACGCATTATCACGAACTCGCTCAGCTGGCCGAGACGTTGCCTGGCCTGCGCAATCACAACGTTCTGGTGCAAGAATCCCGAGACGGCATCGTCTTTCTCCATAAAATAGCGGCCGGCAGCGCCGACGAAAGTTATGGCATCCACGTCGCTCAACTCGCGGGCGTGCCGACGAGCGTACTCGACCGCGCCCGCGAAGTGCTGACCGACCTGGAGAACCGGCCCGTAGAGCCGAAACGACGGCGCCGCAAAGAGCGGCTACCGCAGCCGAATCTCTTCGCCGAAATGAACCGCGAAGATGAGAACGAAACTGAAGTGCCAACGTCAGGATGATGACATGCCATTCAAACCGGGAAGCATCGACGGCGTCATCTGGCGGCCGTTGAAGAAGTACCACGATAGCCGCGGCTGGCTCTGCGAACTGTTCCGCGACGACGACCTGCCCGCCGAGTTTAACCCGGTGATGGCCTACGTCTCCGTCACCGAACCGGGGGTGTCGCGCGGCCCGCACGAACACGTCGATCAGGCCGATTGCTTCTGCTTCCTCGGGCCCGGCAGCTTCAAGGTTTACCTGTGGGACCACCGGCCCACGTCGGCGACGAACGGCCATTCCCAGATAGAAGATGTCGGCGAGGAGCGACCCATGCTGCTCATCGTGCCGCCGGGCGTGGTCCATGCCTACCAGTGCGTCAGCCCCGGCGCCGGCACCGTTTTCAACTGCCCCAATCGTCTGTATAAGGGACCGGGACGCAAGGAGCCGGTGGACGAAATCCGCCACGAGGAAGTGAAGGATAGTCCGTTTCAAATGGAATGAGCCAGACGGTTAGCGACGCTGCTCTGTAAATAGCCCGGCGAGCGGGGGGCGTTAGCCCCAATACCGTTTAACGAAGCTCGATGTTCAGTACGATGTACAGTATTTTTCAGGCGATTTTTCAATGTACAAACAAGTGAACTGCGTCCTTCGTTAAACGGTATTGGCGTTAGCCCCCCG
>JBBSES010000665.1:0-2739 GCA_038239465.1 Gemmatales bacterium | reverse complement strand
TTTTACCCGAACGCGGTTGAATCACTTAGCCCAGGGTTGCGGCGCTGCGGCTACCCTGGGTCACGGCGACACCCACCCATGCCAACCCTGAAAGGGTGGAATCGTCCGCGCAGCAAACCCTAGGAGCCGAGGCCAGGCCGCTATACAACGCTTTCAGCATAGAGCCGGGGGGGGTGTTCTCTTAACCCAGGGTAGCCGCTGCGCCGCAACCCTGGGCTATGTGATCCAACCCCTTCGGGGTAAAGTCGCCATTTCTCATTGTCCGGGCAGACTATATTAGCGCCTCACTCGCCATCTCTCCCATCCCACCAACGGCACGTAAAAGCACAACATATACGGCGCCAGCCAGCCAATCTCCAGGCTTACCCACAAGCTCAAATGAAACGCCACGCCCAGCCATAGCGCCACGGGCCGCGTCCAGCGAAGCGATACCCATAGCGGAAAGCCCACTTCCCACGCCAATATCAGCCAGGTCAAAGGCCGCGTCGCCGCCATCGGCAATCGCACGAACGGCCAGCGCGTCAACGTCACATCGGCCAGCACATAATGCAGACTGTCTCCCGCGCGCCACTGGGCCCCAAGCACCTTGTGGACGCCGTTGGCGAAGTAGATCAACACCAGCTGCAGGAAGAGCAGGCGCAACGGCCACGGCCAGATGAAAGCCGGCGCTGACTTCCCCAGGCGCCAGCGGTCTATCGACCAGGCCGCCCCGCACGGACAGAGCATCAGATAAAACAGCAGGATGCCGCGTACCTCGTCGCCGGCGTTGGCACCGATGGGGGCAAGGTTGACGAATAAGGCCGATAGTATCCAGGCGAGAGCGGCACTGAGGCGCGTCCGCCAGCCGACCAAGAGACACCCGGCCGTCAGCACCCACGCGCCGAACGCGGCCATCAAGACCCGGCCATCCACCGCCGCGACGCCCGACAGACTTTCCGCGCCATAGAAGTCGCCGAACGTCGGCGCTTGCGTTATCAACAAGTCCAGCAACAGAACACCCGCCACGGCGACGCGCAGCGCCGCCAGCCGTTCCGCGGGTATCGGTTCCGTCCACCAGGTCGAGGCGCTCAGCGGCCACGGCAGCCAGGGACGCAGCCCGACGATTTTCCGACTCATGGCCGCACCGGATCGTACGCGCTCGTAATCGGGTTGTACGTCTCGACGCGATCCTCGCCCGGCAGCCAGCGCGCCAGGGGTATCTGATACGGCGGCGGCCAACGCTCGAACGACTCTCCCGGCCCCGGCAAGCGATAGGTGCGCGTCAGCAAGCGGACTTCGCGCGGTTCGGGCATGTCGGGATGCTCGCGGCGATAGGCCGTCAGCCGCCAGCGCAGATAGGCGCGGATCGGCCTCGCCCCATCGCGGACGTGGTCGGCGACGCGCGTTTGCCAATGCACGCTCACGTCGTCGATCTCCTTTCCCTCGCACATGGAGAGCGGCAGGCACAGCGCCGTTTCCGTGCGCCGTAGCCGTGCCCCGCCGACGCGGAAATACGAGCGCAGGTCATCCGGTTCGTTGACGGACAGCAGCAAGACGGAGGAGTGATCGCCCACCAGTTCCACCGCGGGAAAGGCGACTTCGGTATCGACGGTCGGCGCGAACAGCGACCAGCGTTGCGGCTGATTCGTCAGCGTTGCCCAGCGTTCGCACAGGTCCGACGAGCAGCCAAGGACGGGACAGGTACGCGCGGCGGGATCGATGGCGGCGAGCAGATGCAAGCAGTTGGCGAGGGCCAGGAAAGCGATTTGACCGACGACGAACAGGCCGAGCGCGAAGGCGGCGAGCGTCGGCCGGCGCGGAGCGGGGGTGTCCATCGGCCGGCTCAGCAGGAAGCGCGTTTTTCGCGGAAGCCGTCGAGGACGGTGGCGTTGCGCAGGGTGATGATGCCCCAGACGCCGAAGCCGAGATACAGGCCGCTCAGCGCCATCAGGCCGACGACCATGAGCGTCGAATCGATCTTCCACAGCAGGGAAAACAGCCAGTAGAAAGCGTAACCGCCGAGGCCATACTGCAAGGGAAAGACCATTAACCCCGCTCCGGTCATCGCCCAGCGAAACGACTCGATGTTTTGCATCTGGATCGCGCAGTACGTCACCATGCCGCTGTAGGCGAAGGCAAGGATGAAGACGAATATATACGTCCAACTTTGAATCAATTCCGTGCCGTCGAACTTGCGAGCGCTGAAGATCATGGGGAAGAGGACGACGAGCAGGCTAATCAAGGCCGAGACGCAGGTAGCGATGCTCAGGGCCAACATGCGGTTGGACGGAGTACGGGTAATGGCCGCCGCCGGCCCACGAGCGCTCTTGGGCCGCTTGTCGAGCAATGGTTCCAGCGTCTTCTTCTTGATTTGCTCGTCGGCCTCTTTCTCGGCGGCGGTTTCCTCCGCGAAGCCGTAGGTCGCCTCGTCGGTCGTCTTGATTTTTGGCACCGGCACGAAGACGTGTTCGCACTTGGGGCATTTGACTTTTTGGCCGGCCGTCAACGGCTTGGCCGGCCGCAAGATGGCGGCGCATTCGGGACAGGGATATTGATGGTCGGCCATAGTGAACCAACGCCTCGCTCCCAACGCTTCTTCGAAATCATCACGAACTCGCCTTCGCCCGAGAGCATGAAAACGAGCGTTTGCTTGGCGAGCGGGGGGCGTTAGCCCCAATACCGTTTAACGAAGCTCGATGTTCAGTACGATGTACAGTATTTTTCAGGCGATTTTTCAATGTACAAACAAGTGAACATCGT